>JAGBJE010000092.1 GCA_017934625.1 Pseudobutyrivibrio sp.
ACCTATCTGGCACTGGATGGAAAGCTGGGTCAGGCACTAGGGAAAATCAGTGAAAAGCTTTTGGGAACCATCTTTGCCCAAAAGAAAGTGGAACCTCCTATGGAGCAGACAGAGCTTACCGTGGATATTTTTCCTGATGAAAAGGACGATTGGATAGAAGAACTTCGTGAAGTGCCGTTTGCATACAGCATCTCCTTTACAAACGCCTGCAGGAAGGCAAAAAAAACGCCGCGTTAGGTGGCGCGAGAGGGGAGGCTAATCAATTAATGGTTAGCCTCTTACTCGATTTACAAGTTTATCAAAAGTTGAAATAATTCTTTATCTCAAAGGGTTTCCAAATATCATTTCAGAGTTATGGTAACGGCGGTCATTTGTTACATCCTCACCAAACCAATCTGGGGCAGTGAATGCATCTGCTTCTTCTACAGTAGGAAATTCTACCTCGGCCATAATCAGCCCATCCATGTGACCTGAGAACACATCTAATTCAATAGTGTAGGGGTCAAGAGGAATGAGGTAACGACGTTTCGTGATAAGATATCCATCAATCTTTTTTACAAGATGATTGTAGCCTTCTTCAGTAAGCTCAGCTTCTATCTCTTCATGTGCCAGTAGTCCGCTTCCCTTATAAGTGAGAATATATTTATCATTCTTTTTCCTGATTCTTACAACAGGGTGAGTACAAAGATAACCCTGCTCAATTTCCACATAATCATATTTTCCCAAATCGGGTAAATTTTTTATTAAAAATTTTCTTTCGATTTCCATGATATACCTCCGAATCTATCGTAACATAGCTATGAATTATATAAATGTCTTGAAATGAATGAGATTTTAGGGTAAAATCATGTATACGAGTGTGGCAATTTGCCAAATGATTTAGGTTAGAAGGCTCGAAAGAGTCATTAAAGGAGGATTTTATAATGATTACAGCCGGTGATTTCAGAAACGGTATGACAATCGAGATGGACAATCAGGTTTATCAGGTTATCGAGTTCCAGCACGTAAAGCCAGGTAAGGGTGCAGCTTTCGTTCGTACAAAGCTTAAGAACATCAAGAACGGTGGTGTTACAGAAACATCTTTCCGTCCTACAGAGAAGTTCCCAGCAGCTCGTATCGATCGTAAGGATATGCAGTACCTCTACAATGATGGTGAGCTTTACAACTTCATGGATGTTGAGACATACGATCAGGTAGCTCTTACAGCTGATCAGATTGGTGACGCTCTTAAGTTTGTTAAGGAGAACGAAATCGTTAAGATGCTTTCTCACAACGGTTCTATCTTCTCAGTTGAGCCACCTATGTTCGTAGAGCTTCAGATTACAGATACAGAGCCAGGTTTCAAGGGTGATACAGCTACAGGCGCTACAAAGCCAGCTACTGTTGAGACAGGTGCAGTTGTTTACGTTCCTCTTTTCGTTGAGAACGGTGAAACAATCAAGATTGATACAAGAACAGGAGAGTACTTATCAAGAGTTTAATATGGAGATAGGCGGGACCCACAAAGTGTGGAGAACCTGTCTCCCACAGCACCCCCATTGCCGCAGGCAATTATTAATGGGTGCTTTCCCGACATTTTGATTTAGAGTAGATTTTTATGGATTACAGAGAATACCCACTTTCAGAGCTTTTAAAAAACAGAAAAATATTTGCTGTCTTTGATGAAGAGTTTCAAAAGGGCACATGGCTTGACGCTACAGCATTGCTTGGTAGTGAAAGCACGATTAATCAGTTATATCGTGATGGCACAGTTCCTTGCGAAACACTTGATAAGATTGTGGAACGTCTCTCTAAATAAGTACGAAACATAAGGGATATCACTTCGGGTGATATCTCTTTTTTTAGCTTTCTGATTTGCTACATGCATTGAATATTGAGGTATAGAGGGGTAGAATAAAGGTAGTTACAATTGTATTTGGGGGTGAAATTTATGTTCAGTTTTATGATTTGTTTGGTTGTTCTTATTGCAGGGTATTTCACCTACGGAAAGCTGGTAGACAAGATATATGGCCCAGATGATAGGCCTACTCCAGCTGTAAGGATAAATGATGGGGTAGACTTTGTAGTAATGCCTAGATGGAAGCTTTTCTTGATACAGCTTCTTAATATAGCAGGCCTTGGACCTATATACGGTGCCTTGGCCGGAGCACAGTGGGGAACCAGCGTGTTCCTTTGGATTACACTTGGAACTATACTTGCTGGTGGTGTACATGATTTTTCCGTAGGATTTATGAGTATGCGCCATGATGGAGCCAGTGTGTCAGAGCTTACAGGCATGTATCTAGGCAAGGTTATGAAGAATATAATGCGTGTCTTTAGCGTTGTTTTGCTTGTAATGGTTGGTACTGTGTTTGCTGTAGGTCCAGCCGGATTAATATCACTTCTAATCGGCAATCAGGGTGGTACAGGCTTAATAGCCAATACATATTTTTGGTTATCAATCGTTTTAATCTATTATTTCATTGCAACATTTATTCCAATTGATAAAGTTATAGGTAAGTTATATCCAGTGTTTGGTATATGCCTGATAGTAATGGCGATTGGCGTGGCTGTAGGTATTTTTACTCACGGATATACTATCCCTGAAATAGAATTAGCAAATCTTCATCCTGATAAAACACCAATCTGGCCAATGATGTTTGTGTCAGTTGCCTGTGGTGCCATCTCAGGCTTCCATGCTACCCAATCACCACTTATGGCACGTTGCTGTAAGTCAGAAAAGGAGAGCCACATGGTATTTTATGGTGCTATGGTAAGTGAGGGAATCATAGCTCTTATTTGGGCAGCAGCAGGAAGTGCAGTATACGCAAGAACAGGAGGCCTCACCACTGGTCTTACTGAGATGCTTGCAAGTGGGCAATCTACCTGTGTATATGATATCTGTACCAAGACAATGGGTGGCGTTGGAATTGTCCTTGCTATGCTTGGCGTAATTGCATGTCCTATTACATCTGGTGATACAGCTTTTCGTTCGGCCAGACTTGTTATTGCAGATTGGTTTGGCATAGATCAAAAATCATTTGTACACCGCTTATATATCTGCGTTCCTTTGCTTGGAGCAGGTGCTTTAATCAGCCAGCTAAATTATAATGTAATTTGGAGATATTTCAGTTGGTCTAATCAGACTCTTGCTATGATAGCTCTGTGGACAGCATCTATGTACCTATACAAAAATAGCAAGAACTACTGGCTTACAGCAGTCCCTGCTACATTCATGTCGGCAGTATCTGTTACCTATTTCTTCTGTGCACCCGAGTGCATGAACCTATCCACCGCGATAGCATATCCTGTCGGAATAGTTGCAGCAGTGGTATTCCTTGGAATATTTATGAAGAAGATTTATAGAAAATGATAGATTGGCTATTCAGCCAATCTATATCCTAGCTCTCTTATATTTTTCAAATCTTCTTCCATAGAAACACCCTTTACAGTAAGCATGTTTCCGGTGATGGTGGCGTTGGCGCCGCCGGTGAAGCATTTCATGCCAGAGTC
>JAGBJE010000093.1 GCA_017934625.1 Pseudobutyrivibrio sp.
AGCTCTCTAAAAAGCTCTCTGGCTTTGGCTGAGCCGTAAGCAAGCTCTGATAGCTTGATGTGACGGCTGATTAAATCTTCTCTCGATAGAGTGCATCTGATCTGGTTCTCGTTGATTCTTTCAATCTTCATAAAAATCACCTCCCGAATCGAAATAAGATGCGTCTAATGCAAATTTCTTATTCGAATTATATATATATTATATCGGAATGTAAAGGAAAGAAGCTATATAAATCGTGATAAAAGTATTAAATTTTTATAAAATCCTGCCGTTATAGTAAAATATTAAATTTCAAATTAGGGGTTGCAATATAATTTTATATATGATATAAACTTATCTGCGAGATGCCTTTCCGAAAGGAAGGAGCTGATGTAATATGATACCTGAAGGTATTGAAGACAGGTACGATATAGTTCAAATACTGCAAGAAACAGCAGCTACAGCAGTATTACTTGTCAATTACAGACAGATAGGAGCATTAAGGATTCTAAAGGCTATTCACAGGGCCCATCCTGATGCATACAGCATCCTATCTGAAGCAAATCTTTTACATGGGATTAAATCATCCCAAATACCCACAATTTATACTGTAGAAGATACAAACGAGATGTATTATCTGGTTGAAGAATACGTAGAAGGTCAATCTCTGCGTGAGTATCTACTAGAGACAATAATCACTAAAGAACAGCTATTAAAATATGCGATTAGTCTATGCGATGTTATAGAGGCAATGCATACAAGCGATGAAGGGCCAATTCTTTATCGTGACATGAAGCCTGAGCACGTAATATTGCAGGATGATAATGTTCGTCTAATCGATTTTGGTATTTCAGTAAAGAAGTCTGAAGCAGCGAAGGCACGCCCCTTAGGCACGATTAATTGGGCTGCACCAGAGCAACTGAGGGCTGGAAAGATTGACGAAAGATGCGATGTTTATGGCGTTGGTAAGATTATTGAATTTATGCAAAAAAACAGTAACGCAAAAATAGATTATAGGATTAAAAGACTTGTAAGACAGGCTACTGATGAGAATATAGAAAGTAGAATAAAATCTATAACTATTTTGAAAAAGAGGTTACTTGAAATACAGGGGAATAAAGAAAGCAAAATAAAGGAAAATAGGTATCTTGGCAAAAGAATAGCAGTGGTTGGAATGGCACATTCCGTTGGAACCACAAAAGTCGCAATTAGTATGTGCAGGTACTTTAACAAAAGGAAAGTGGACACATACTATACAGATGAAAAGAATGATACTGTTCATAATCTTTTAGAAAATCTAGATGGCGCAAAACTGAAGGATGGAATTTTATACCACAAGAATTTCAAAGGCATCTTAAATTATGGTGATGCAATTGAGAAAATTACGCCTCCTATAGGTTTATACATAGTAGATTGTGGAACGGATTATAATCTTGCAATGAATTGTGACAGAGTGATATTTGTTACAGGAGATGCTCCCTGGCTCAGTGTTCACTACCCGGAATGGATAAGGGATAAATCTGTTTATGTAGTAGGGAACATGGCCTCAAGGCTTGCTTGTATAAAGCTGGCAAAGGAGCTAAGGAAGAAGGTTTATATGTATCCGCAAATTAAAAGCACAAATAGATTAGCAAAAGAAGAGGAAAGGATTATTCAAACATTATTGCGAAATGAAAAGGATTTTGAAATATAGACACTGGCAAAAAACATCAACAAAAAATATTCAAAAAATCATAAAAAACAAAAAAATCATAGGGGTAGTCGGCGCATCAAGAAAAATGGGAGTAACCCATATATGCCTAAGTATTGCAAACTTTTTGCAATCGGCATTGAAGCAGGATGTTCTTTATATTGAGTTATCAGAGGATAGCCAATTGCTACCGGTTGTAGGTGAAAAGCAAATTAACTTTGATGGACACATGGCATTTTCTTACAAGAAAGTAACCTATGTTTTAGCTTGCGATGTGGAAGAAGCTATTAGCCTGATAAACAGCTGGCAGGGACATATAGTAATTGATTTTGCTGATTATTCTAAAAACACATATCAAGTTTTTGGCAGATGTGATAAGAAGATAATGATTGGTTCTATGAGCCCGTGGTGCATTAGAGATAGTATACAAATATATGAAAGAATGAAAGGAGATGGCATGAATGGGATATCCATTTTTTATTATCAAAACGACACAAAAGAAGAAAATATATTCAACTGTTTCTTCAAATGTAGTATGTTGCCAAGACCAATCATTGAGAATCCTTTTAAATTAAAAGAAAAAAATTTTCAATCTATAATTGAAATGATTTTGTAGCTGCATTTATTATTAGGAGATTCCAATATCGTCAAAAAGGAATTTCATCGAAAAAGACAAAAAACAAACGAATAATGAAAAAGGTATATTAGAGGGCGTAAGCCCTCTATTTCTTTGCTATAAATTAGGTAAAAAGTGGAATTTATAGTGTTGTTTTGTTATACTTTAACGGAATATAGATATAAGGGAGATGCTTATGAGCTATCGACATAATACACATTACAGCAAAAGAAGAAAAAAGAGATACAGGGTACCAAGAGGCTACATATATATAGCTGCTATAGTGTTATTGATAATGGTGCTCGTGGTTGGAATATATGCAATCAAAAAATACACTCCTACAAAGGAGCACATGGATTTGGCGGATTACTTCCAGCTTACCTATGATAATCAGGCTGCAGTAATACTTGATAGTGAATATATTCAGCCAACAGAGGATGTGGCACATGGCTACGCAATGGTAGATTCTGGAAAGGTATATCTAGAGCTTGGCTTTGTGAAGGAACATTTAGATGATGGATATGTATATGATCCAACTGAAATCACTTTAAGATACGCTACAGATTCTGAAGTATACACAGCTAACCTGGGAAGTAACACTTATTCAATTGATAAGACTAACAATTCAATGGATAACAGCATTGTGATTGCCGGGGATGACACAGTATTTATCTTAGCTGATTAC
>JAGBJE010000094.1 GCA_017934625.1 Pseudobutyrivibrio sp.
AAAATAACAAAAGCATGGGCATAGCACTGCTTATCCGGCAATATATCTCCATCAGCTGTAAGTCCAGCGTACCAACCACCGTGCTCATCATCATGCAGCTCGCCAGTAAGGCCTTTCAGTGCTGCATCTGCAAGAGCCTCGCTGCCCTCGTGCCCTAACATAGCCCCAAGGCTATACACGTGACACATTCTGCTGGTTATCCAGGTTTCTCTTGGCCTATCCTTCCAAGGAGTACCATCATCACCTAGATAATAAGAGCCACCACCAGGGGATGGGAACTGATGACCAAATGACAAAAGGTTGTTCCTAATCTCTCTTACAAAGGTTTTGTTTTCTGCCGAATCAAGTACATACTTTTCCATGCTTTTTTCCTTTCACAGGTTACTAGAATTACTTATCAACGGTTACTAGAATTTCTTTTCAAAAGTTCCTGCCACCTTATCAAGTAAATCTCTAATTGGCAGGTGCTGTGGGCAAACCTTTTCACACTTACCACACTTGATACAATCAGAAGCCTTACCATTATCTCCACCACTAACTAAATCGTAGTACATGTCAGAGTTCCAATCATGAAATGCCTCATGGGCATTCATAGCTGAGAACAAATCTGGAATGCGAATATTCTTAGGGCAGTGATTCTCCTCGATACAATATCTGCAGCTAGTACATGGAATCAGATTAAGATTCTTAAAGATTCCTGTAACACGTGCTACCGCACCCATTTCTGCTTCTGTAAGCGGCTCAAAATCCTTCATGAAGCTAAGGTTATCTTCCATCTGCTCCATGTTGCTCATACCAGAAAGCACCATTGCCATGCTTGGGAAGCTTGCAGCAAATCTGATAGCGTAGCTTGCGTTACTCTTGTCACCAAGACTTCTAAATACTTCATCTGCCTCTGGTGGAAGATTAACAAGGCTACCACCCTTTACAGGCTCCATAACAATAACAGGCTTGTTATGCTTTTCGCACACCTCGTAAACCTTGCGGCTTTCTACAGAAGCATCCTCATAATCCACATAGTTAAACTGAATCTGAACAATCTCTACCTCAGGGTGGTCTGTTAAAATCTGATCAAGAACCTCGGCCTTATCATGGAATGAAAGTCCTACATGCTTAATCTTGCCTTCCTTCTTAAGCTCGAAAGCTGTCTCGTATGCCTTGCAAGCCTGGAACTTCTTATAGTTATCCTTATTCTGAGCATGCATCAGATAGAAATCAAAATAATCTACCCCGCACCATTTTAGCTGTTTTTCAAAAAATGGACGAATGTCCTCCTGCTTGTTAAAATATGGCTCAGTCAGCTTATTTGTAAGCAGGAATTTGCTTCTGTCATACCTTGCTAACAAGCATTTTGCAATAGCTGTCTCTGACTTACCATCTATATATCCATGTGCTGTATCAAAATAGTTAAGACCTGACGCTATAAAGGCATCAATCATCTTGCTAAACTGCTCATGGTCAACTTCCTTGCCCTGCATTGGAAGTCGCATACATCCAAAACCAAAGTTTCCGTGAATCTCTGGAAAAAATTTATTTTCTACCATTGTCTACCTCCCGTTATTATCATCCTTTTACAGATTACATTGTACCATCCAATATGCATTTAGGACAATAAAATTGCGTAAAATTTTGCTTTCCTTTGATGTTATATTCCATTTTTTGAAGTTTTATAAAATTGGTATATCTTTTGTGAATTTTTGGGATTATATACTTGGAATTGAACTCTGCATAGGGGGCCTAGAAAACTAGTATGACTTTTGTGAATTTTGGGGATTATATACTTGGAATCACGCTCGTTGAGCTTTACCCACGAAAAAAAGTATGACTAATGTGAAAAATCGGCAAAATATACTTCACTCAGCCCAATTATATATAGTGAGTACTGAATTCAAGTATATTTTTTAAGATTTTCACATTAGTCATACTAATTTTGCCATATGGCCTTTATATTATGTCTGTTCAAGTTTGGGAATGAAAAAAAGAGCTGTTTTATATACTCATATTTCTACCGTAGACTCCAATGCCATTATTAGCCTTTTTTCTTTGCAACTATAAGGTATC
>JAGBJE010000095.1 GCA_017934625.1 Pseudobutyrivibrio sp.
GAAATCCTCACACTCTTCCTCTAGCTCCCTAAGCTCCAGCTTGCTCATCTCCAGCTCATCTTCTTCCTGTCCTATCCTATCCTCATAGTCAGAAGATTCCTTAAGCTTGCGCTTGTGTGTACGCCTTCCACTGATAATAAGAGCAAGCACATCCAATACACTGGCAGCGATGCTTACAATCTCTACTATACGGCCAATTTCGTTCGCCATATAGTTAGTAAACACTGCACCTGTAAGAATAAAAATAATCAAAAGAATAGTGCCAAGTATATGCCAAACGGTCACGGTGTTTCTCTTGTTAATCTTTTCATTGGCCTCCTGCTCAGCCTTAAGAGTGATTAATCTCTCATTGCTTTGGCTGATACGCGCCTGCAAGCCTGTAATCTGTGTAGTCTGGCGCTCCACATGGGCAAGCTGCTCGTCAGTAGGTACAAGTTTATCAAAGAAAAACTTAAGCTCTGTCAGCTGCTTAGCTGATTCCTCGGAAAGCTTGGAATGCTCGGCCTTTGCCCTAAGCTCAGACAGATTAGCTGCCATCTTATTCCACATGGCAAACTCGCTATCATCAGGAATCTTATCTAAGAAAGGCTTTTCAAAGACTGGCTCTTCCTTTTCAACATCCTCAAGCAATGCGTTATATGCTCTCTCATGAACAGCCAAGTCACGCTCAGTCTGCTCAAGCACTACAATCTCATCATCAGATGGCACACCTACTGCAAAGAAATTATCAAGCTCTGAAATCTTTTGCTCCTCAGACAAAAGATTTTCCTTATGGATTCGATATGCACCAAGCTCCTGCTCCTTCTTACTCTGAAGCTGAATCTGCTCAGCAAGCTTTGCCTTTTCATCGTTAAGCTTCTCCAGGTTGTCCTGCTTCTCCTCAATAAGGCAGCTCATAGCCTCAACACTCTCTTCTATAGCTGGGAGCTTCTCATATTCCTCACGGCATTTATTAATCTCCAGCTTAGTTCCAAAGAGCTTGCCAGGATTAATCTTACTGTTACGGGTGTATTCCACCCTGGCTTCCTTCACGCTCTTAAGAGCCATATCGAAGTTACTGATATCATCCCTTGCAGATGTAAGATTTCCCATCTTGGCATTAAGGGAATCCGTCATAGCAGTTCCAAGAGAAAGCTGAGGAATATACACACTCTTCTCGAAGGAATCCCTATCTACCTTAAACAGCTCCTCACCAATATCCTCAGTGTAATCAGTACTCTCCAGACCTGTCACATTATCATACAGCGCAAAGGTATCATCCCTATCAGTCTTACCAAATGTACGCTCAATACGGTACTGTCTATCCTTAACGCTAAAGACAATATTACCACCACACTGGCTTCCATCCCAAGGCAGATAGTGATTACGTTCTAACAGCTTTTTCTTAGTATTAGGTGAATACTCCAGCCCATAAAACATAGCCTTGATAAACACCGAAAAGGTAGTCTTGCCCCATCCATTTTCCTGAAGGATTGAGTTAAACCCCTGATTAAAATCATATTTAAATTCTGTAATCTTGCCAAAATGGGCAATATAACAAGAGATAAGCTTCATTTATATTTCCTCCCCCATTATGGCTCTAATGCCAATTTCGATAATCTTAGCCTTCTCATCCTCATCCATATCCTGAGACTGCACCAGCCTAACGAACTCGCCCTTAAGGCTCTTATCGTATTTAAAGCTATCGTAATCTACCAGTGTCTTTGTTCTGTCATAGCATTTTACAAAGAAATATTTATTCTCAAACAAACGCACAAAGCGAATGATATCAAGCTCATCATCAAGCTCTCTCTCTCCTGTCAGCACAAACTTAACCAAGTCCTGATCATCCACATCAAGCATCTGCTCCCTAGCCTTAGCAGCCACAGCCTGCAAATCCATATCCGCGGTAACCTCTACATTAATCTCATGCAAGCGCCTAAGTGCAAATGGAATAAACTCTGATGTTATCACACCATTCTCTACCTCCATCAGCACAAAGCCCTTATCACCTGTCTCGTCGAAGCCGCGGCCCTCCAGGCATCCTGGGTAGCAATACACACCTCTATCATCCAGTGGCTCAAACATAAACTTATGGACGTGCCCCAGTGCCAGATAGTCAATAAACTTGCCCTTCAATGCCTGTGTATTGATAATCTCCGCACCATCCTTACCATCATAATCAGCCTGCTGTCCATGCAACATAACGATATTAGTAGCCGCCGAATCAAGCACCAGACGCTGAGCCATAGTAGACACATTGCTGTCATTTAGCTCCATGCCGGTAATCACAACATCCTCGCAGCTATAGCTGGTCCAGCCATCTGCATTAAACATATGAAAATTAGAAGGTATCTCATCTATACCCTCTTCCATAAAATCGCATCTATCATGATTGCCCTTGAGATAATAAAAATCAATCTCAGGCGCATTCACAATCTGCTCCACAACACGCTTCTTAACATCCTTGCGGATATGCGTCTTGTCGAACAAATCGCCCGCAATCAAAATAGCCCTCACGTCGTTTTGCTTAGCAAACTCTACCATACGCTCGTAGGTCTCCACCAGCTCAATACGACGAAGCGCCGCTTGCTCTTTATCTAAATTACTTTCCATCTTGGAATCTAAGTGCAGGTCTGCACAGTGAATAATCTTCATGCCATTACCCCCGAAAAAACTACGTATATTCTACCATATTTGTTACACCTTGTAACTATCTACCGGCCCATAATCTCAGCCCACCTGCCTGCCGCCACTCAAGTCTCCGCCGCCACTGCCCCACCGCTTACTAGATTTCGGATACCATGCCACGGGCGCTTATTTCTATAGCTTCCATTCATCATTTGAGCAGAATCGTACATTTTCTTAATGCTGCAAATGCCCCTTCAAGTTAGTGTCTTTTTACTGATTTTGCACTTTCAGCCTGCTGTCTCCCTGACACAGACACTCTTGGTGTTCTAAAAAGCTTCCACATTAAAATATATAAATAATTGCATTCATATTACATTCGCTAAGTAGAATCTAAAAGCAGTTTTTGTATGTTTTCGTACCGGCTTCAAGCTCAGTCCTTTTCGCTATCAGCCTTGGGCTGCCGTCCGTGGCAGCCCATACGCAAACATTCAAAAACTGCTTTAAGATTCTACTAAGCTCATTTCAAAATCATGCAATTATATATATTTTTTAATGTGGAAGCTAGATAGGGTGTATGAGTGTCTGCGTCAGGGATACAGTAGGCTGAAAGTGCAAAGAATTAAAAAGACTCTAACAATCAAAGAAGGAGCATTTGTAGTATTTAGAAAATGTAGATTCTGGGATTGTGGATGGAAGCTATAGAAATAAGCGCCCGTGGCATGGCAAAAGAAGTTCTCACTGGCGGTGGGGGCAGGCGGGTGGACGTAAAAATGAGGCCACCTATGGCATGCATAAGTGACCCCACCTTTTGTGAATTTATTATTCAGACTTTAGTCTAAATTGGCTAACTACCTTTGTAAGGCTTTCGGAGATGTCGTTTTGCTTGTCGGACATTCCGTTGATTTCGATGACTGTTTCGGATAGATTCTCAACGGAATCCATTACGTTGCCGCTGTTGGCTGCGGTGTTCTGGGTAGCCTCGGCGATGTTCTGGATAGCGTCGCGTACCTCACTCATGATTTCCTGAATTGAATCGGTCATCTGTGAGAGCTTTTCGGATGTTTCCTTGATGGATTCAGCATCCTGTCCATATCTTTCAGCTACGTCCACGAATTTCTTGTAATCAGGTGTAACTGTGTCTGATACGTAGTCGAGAAGGGATTTTGCGTTGGTAGCAAGTCCTTCGAAGGCTTCCTGAATTCCTGCGATTGTGTCCTGAATCTTCTCTACGGAATCAGATGTCTGACCTGCAAGCTTTCCGATTTCAGTAGCAACTACTGCGAAGCCCTTGCCCTGCTCACCTGCTCTGGCTGCCTCAATAGATGCATTCAGAGAAAGTAATGTGATTTGGTCTGCAATGTCTGCAATTACGCTTGCCATTTCTCCGATGCTCTCAACAACCTTTGATTGAGCTATGCTGTCTTCAAGCTTTGTCTGGAAGCTTGTCTGTAATGTCTGAGATTTATCGAATGCCTCCTGGCTGTTCTTTCCAATTTCAGCTGCACGCTTTTGAATATCGATGGCAAGCTCTAGGCTGCCCTTTGTTTCATCATTAAGATTGTCTGTGGACTGAGCAACCTGATCAACTGATGCAGATAACTGTTCTGTAGCTGCTGATGAATTCATCATATCTGAGTTTACATCACCCATTACATCTACAATCTTGTCGAACTCTATCTTAAGCTCCTGAGCGGAAGCCTTTAGAGTGCTGCTGGCTTCGTTGATTTCCACTGAGTAATCTGCAATGCTTTGGATAACACCCTTGTTGTTTCCATACATTTCGTTGAGGGATGTTGACATAACTGCCAGCTCGTCCTTACCCTTGATAGATAAGGAATCTATTGTGAAATCGCCTTCTGCTAATCTGGTTGCGAAGCCTTGAACCTTACGGATTGTCTTAGCTACACCGCCGATACCTATTACGATTATTATGATTGCAACGATAATTGCAACAATACAAACTGCAATAAGTTTGTTAATCAGCTGGTAGATAGGCTGCATAAGCTCGTAGGCCTGGATGGCTACCATCAGCTTCCAGCCTGTTAAACCGATTGTATCAAAATAAACTTTATAATC
>JAGBJE010000096.1 GCA_017934625.1 Pseudobutyrivibrio sp.
GATTGTTAAGAAGGTGCATTCTAAGAATGAAGAGCCTGCTGAAATAGCAGAGACTGTGGAGAACCCTTCTGAGGATGATACGGCTTCAGATGCAAAGATAGAAGTGGTTTATCCTGATGAGGAAGTGGCTGATGATTCAGAGGAGGACTCTGACCCTGAAAGCACTGCTTCAAAAGAAACTGGCGCTGCAGTAAATGTAGTGGATATTGTAAATGCCAGCAATGTTGGTGAAAATGCAAGTATTACTTACGGAATTGATGTGTCTAAGTTTCAGGGCACCATAGACTGGGCACAGGTGGCAAGCACAGGCATTAATTTTGCAATGGTTCGTGTAGGCTACAGAGATTCTGCTACCGGCGAAATCAAGGCAGACACTAATGCCAAGTACAATATGCAGGAAGCTGAGAAAAACGGCATTAAGGTGGGCGCTTACTTTTTCTCAACAGCAGTAAATAACACTGAGGCAGTGGAAGAAGCTGATTGGGTAGCAAATTATATCAGCAAGTATGCTATAACATATCCTGTAGGTTACAACTGCGAAGGCTTTGAAAATAGTAAGAGCAGGCAGTACAACCTTACAAAGGACGATAGAAGCAAGGTTGCTATGGCATTTCTTGGTGAAGTTTATAACAAGGGGTATACACCTATCTTTTATGCTTCCAAAAATGAAATGGCAAATGATACCAAGTGGAATACTTCTACCATAGGCTCTAAGTACAAGATTTGGATGGCTTGGTACAATCAGGATACATCCAATGTTGCAAATGGACCTTCTGCCGGGTTTAAATATGATATGTGGCAGTATTCTAATCAGGGAGATGTTCCAGGAATCAAGGGTAAGGTAGATGTTAACATTGCTTACTTTGGATATAATGGCACAGAAAGCGCTAAGGATACATCAGGACGTGAAGTGGCTACTGCTGATGTGGAAGCACTGATGAAGTTTACTGAGGTTAACGAGGCTGTTACAGCTAAGAGCAAGACTAATCTTAGAGATAAGCCAAGCCAGGGAGCAGATAGTACAGTTAAGACTACGCTTCTTAATGGCCAGGTTGCAACAAGAACTGGAGTCAGCAACAGTGGCTGGTCTAGAGTAGTGTTAGATGGCGCTACTTATTATGCTGTATCAAGCTATTTAACTACAGATACATCGGCACCAGCTCAGGCGGCCACACCAGCTCCAGCACCAGAGCCAGCACCAGAGCCTGCACCAGCTCCTGCGGCCCCAGGCTTTAAAACAAAATTTACTGATGTAAACGAAACAATCACTGCAAAGGAAATGGTTAATCTTCGCAGTAAACCAAGTGTCACCGATGCCGATTCAGCTGTAGTAGTTACTCTCTACAACGGCCAGACAGCAGTTCGCACCGGCGTAAACAACGAGTACGGCTGGTCCAGGGTAGAATACAATGGCCAGGTGCTTTACTGTGTAAGTAGCTTTATTAAGGTAGTGGAATAAAATTATTAATGCTTTAAATAGAATATAGCAAGTTGAGTACGATCTCTCAGATTAAGCTTTTCTAGGATGGTGGACAGATAGTTTCTAACTGTGCCTTCGGAAAGGAAAAGCTTCTGGGAGATTTCTTTGTTAGAGAAGCCTTCAGCTACAAGTTGGATGACTTCGTATTCTTTTTCAGAGATATCGTATTTGCGATAGTCAAAGCTATCATCTGTGGTGTTAGGCTTAGACATTAGGGTAGGGAGCTTGTCGATTACGGCGCCACCGAATACACTTTGACCGTTGATTGCTGCATGAAGGGCGGCAGGAAGAGATTTGTAATCCTGCTTTAAAAGGTAGCCTTTGACGCCAAGTTTAAGGGCTTTTATGATATATTCGTCATCGGAAAAGGTAGTAAGAAAGAGGATAGTAGCATCCTTGTGTTTTGATAGGATTTCTTCAGCAGCTTCAAGTCCGTTCATATCGTTCATTCGTATATCCATCAATAATAAATCTGGGGTAAGTTCATCAAAAAGAGTTACAGCTTCCCTGCCGCTACAGCCTTTTCCTATAATTTCAAATTCAGCCTCAGCTAATATTATCATTTCAAGCGACATTGTAATTAGTTCATCATCATCAACTAGTAAGATTCGTTTCTTTTCCATAATCAATCCTCTTATTTTTCTAATTCAAATGGTAATCTTGCAAATACTGTGAAGCCATCGTTTAGATAGAAGTAAGCTTCGCCACCTAAAGAGTTTGCTCTGTTTTTTATATTGGTAAGTCCTATTCCATCAAAGTTTTCTGAGGAAATTCCCTCTTTTTGCTCAGTTGTCAAGGTGCCGTTATCAGTAATGGATAAGGTGCAAAAGCTATAATTTCTGTGTAGAATCACAGATACTGAATTTCCGTTGGAATGCTTTATAATGTTGGTGACGGCTTCCTTTAATATTCCTATAATGGAAAGTTTTACATTAGTAGGAAAGGCTTCCTCTAAATCTAACTCCGTATTTACGGTAAATCCCTTTAGTTCATTAAGAATCTCATTTATATTTTTCTCTAAATCAATCGAATCGTCATGCAAATCATGTACTGAGCTTCGCATCTTTTCCATGGATTCATCCAAGGTGTCCGACAGCATCTTTAGCTGAGGGGCAATTGCTTCATCTTTATTTACAGTGGAGATAGCACCAAGAAGCAGGATAGCTCTAGAAAGTAGATGTCCCACGTTGTCGTGGATTTCTCTGGCAATTCGATTCCTCTCGGCTAGGGTGGCTAGGTGAACCTGTTGATCCTGCTCCATGAGAAGAGCTTTGTTTTTATTTTTTAGAATTTCTTCAAGCTCAATGCTATCATCACGGGTGCGGTGAAGCTGATCTTTATAAATAATCATTTTGTCAAAAAGTGAAATGGAAATGATTGTAAAGGAAGCTATGATAATTAAAGCAATAATCTTAATCATCATATTAGTAGATCCAGCTGTAATCATGTAAATGATTGCTAATGCAAAAGGAATAGCCGTGAGAATAAAGTTGGCTAACTTCGTATTTACGATAACACCAATTTCCATAAATAAAAAAACGCAAAGAGACATTACCACAGAAAGTGTGGTAATGCCATTTGCGATAATAAGAATTGTTAGTCCGGCGGCTGAAAGAAGCCTGATGATTATGTCATACAGCATATTGCTCCTTTTTCTTAGAGATAATTAATCCGGCTGCGAAGAATATGCCAGCAAATAATATCTCTATTAGCAAATATTCATAGAATGTTTTTCCAAGAATTTTATCTACAGGTGTATCATTAATAAGTCTTATGGCAGCTGTGTACCAGTATAGTGGTAAGAAGTGTGCAAACTTCACAATAGCTGGCGATAAAAACTGAACATCAATAAATACGCCACAGAAAAAACTCATTGAAAGTACAAACATATTTGTAACCATATTTATTATATTTTCGTTGGTTGTGATGGCGCTAATCATATAGGCCATACCAAGGCCAACCAACATAAGTGCAATTACATCAATACAGTAGAATATGAACTTTCCGTTGGTATCCGATAATCCCATCAAGCCAACAAAAATAGTGACTGCAACGGTGATAACAATGCCGATACAAAATACAGCAGCTATAATTGCAAAATTTCTGGTTTTAAAATGCATTCCACTGACACTAATGCGATTCTTAACATCAACATCCTTTGTAAAGCTCAGTACTGAGCTAATGGAAATGCAAAGTATCATCATTAACGTATATCCGTTAAATGTAAACATTCCTGTGTAGAAGGAACGATGGTTTTCGTCTGCGTTGTCCATGATGCTGGCCTTAGTGTCTGAAAGCTTAATCATGTTTTCTTTGGTGAGGGCAATTGACTCATCTTCGGAATAACCACTATTTAAATATACCATAACATCTTTCATATAGGTATTTATTTTCTCAGTTAAGAGATACTGTGGAGCTGTGGCACCAGGCGCAACAAATTCCAACAGATCCTCAGTTTCACCATTCTTTACCCTTTCAGAGAAATCATCAGGGATGATTAAAGCGTAATCGTATATGAGGAAACGTACATTATCATTCATTTCTTTTATAGATGTAGTTTGAGGGTCTACCACATCTTCAGTTTCATTTAGATATTCTATTAGTCCACGGCTTAAAGCAGAGTTGTCGTTATCAGTTATGGCTACTTTAACAATGGAATCCTCAAACATGGTATCTTTAGTGGTAGCAGTTGCTCTTGCAGATATGTTTCCAAATAGAACAAAAACTGAAAAGTAAACTATTATTGTTACGAGGCATGCCTTTGTAGATTTTAGTATTGCATTAAAGACTGACATATTTTCTCCTCCTTAGGAATAATGTACTGATGATGAGACAACCTACAATCATTAAGCACATGATAAAAGTGTCCTGGTAAAATTCATCTGTTGGTCCGTAGGTTGATCGGATATACATAGCATCAGTAAGAAGTGCTGCAGGGTTTATTTTGTTAATGATTGGGCAGTTATATTGAAGCAGCTGCTTAATCTGTCCCCACATAAGTCCACTAAAGAATGAGCAGATCATTGTGAAAAATAGTGGGACTGTGACAAGTAGTCTTTCATTTCTAATCATTGAACCCATCAGGATTCCAGCGGAAATACCAAGTCCGCTACCTATACTGCAGAGGATAATCATAGTGCCCATTGGAACTCCTAAATTTATTCCAAGTATGTATTGAATGTAAATGACAACTATAATGTTGGATACTATCTGTAAAAGAGTTCCAGCCAAAATTCCAGCTGCAATGCTAAGGAATTTGGATGCAGGAGAGCACTCCACTCGCTTTCCACATTCTGACATATTTGCGCACATACCTTCTAGCATGGAAGTGCTTATCCATGAACTGAAGAGAGAAGTCATGGCTAGCAGTGCGTAGAAATATTGTAGGTATTGACTGGTGTTTTGTCCAAAGCTATGTTCAGAAATAAAGCTGTTATTTGAGCTGATTGCATCCATCGCCGCTGGTACTTTCTCAGGATGCTTTTTCGCAATATCATTAATCACATCAGTGTAATTATTATATTCACGAACAATTTCATTCATGATGGTGGAAACGTAGCTGTTTGACCGGACAACTGTTTCAATTCCATCATGGGATTCTAGATAAAATCCGAAGATTATATCAGAATTCATATCCTCGACAGCTTCATCTTTAGAAGAATAGGTGTGTAGGTTTAGAAGAGTAGTTCCCTCATCATTTTCTTTTGAAAGCTCTTTTAGCACCTGTTCAAATCCAGCAGATTTATCTAATTGGTTTACATAGCCAACATCGATGGTTTGAAGAGTGTCAGGATCTTCCTTTATCAGATTTCCGAATCCTAAGAAGAAGGCTGTGGCAAGCACTAGTGGAAATACGAAGTTCCAGCCCACCAGCCAATATTTTCTGGATAATTCCTTTATTTTATAGACGAAAATTCTTAAAAACATTAGTCTCTAAGCTCCTTTCCTGTAATCTCCAAGAATACATCATTTAGAGTAGGAAGCTCTGTGGTTACATGACCGAATGGGATGTTATTGTCTGTAAGGTAGCTAAGGACATGAACCAAATTGTGTTCACCGCCATCGCATTTGATAATCACATCATCAGCATCCTCCTTAACCTTATATACATGGTTAATTTCCTTAAGGCCTGCAAGAATCTCAGGGGATTTGTTTGGAAGACCTATACGGATTTTCTCCCGGCTGATAAGTGAAGACTTCAGTTCGTTTGATGTACCATTTGCTATGTTTTTGCCATGGTCCATTATTACGACTCTGCTGCAAAGTTCTTCAACCTCTTCCATATAATGGGATGTATAGATGATGGTGGCGCCAGCCTTGTTCATTTTTTTGATTCCCTCTAGGATGGCATTGCGGCTTTGTGGGTCAACAGCTACTGTAGGCTCGTCAAAGATAATTAGCTTTGGTTTGTGTGCAATGCCACAGGCAATGTTTAGTCTTCTGAGAAGTCCCCCGGAAAGCTTCTTAGGCTTTTGCTTTTTATAATCAGTAAGACCAGTGAATTCAAGAGCTTCTTCTACATACTGTTTTCTAAGCTTTTTATCATTTATATAAAGGCCACAGAAGAAATCAACATTCTCATATACATTTAGTGTATCTATTACAGCCACATTTTGCATGACCACACCAATCTGTGACTTTATATCATAAGCACTTGGGTTCATTTCCTTGCCCCAGATTTTGATATCGCCTTTGTCATAGGTAAGAAGTGAAAGCAGGCAGTTGATGGTAGTAGTCTTGCCTGAACCATTTGGTCCTAGAAGACCAAGGATTTCTCCTTCTTCTATTTTTAGTGAGAAGTGGTCTACTGCCACATTTTCTCCATATCGTTTTACAAGATTGTCTATTGATACTACTGGTTGACTCATTTTGGTTCTCCTTTGTAATTGTTTTCTTCCTTTGTTCTGAGATTATAATATCGTAAAATATGTCACAGCTGAAGTGAATTGCGTCATAACTGGACATGACAAATGTCATGTTGTTGTAGGGGTACAAATATGCTATATTCTACGTAATGATTATTATGAGGCGGTAATGTGCCTTGGGATTTATTTTAAGAGTCATTAGTAACGGATGCTATATTGCAATGAACTATAATTAACATTTAGTGGAAGGAGAAATAATATATGAGAAAAATTCATCTTGTTCCTATTATTATGAGCGCTTTATTGATGGCTGGTTGTAGCAATGTTTCAGCAATGCAGCAAAAAGGTTATGAGGACAAAGAGTTCTTAACTAGTGATAGCTGTAGCTATACATATCAATCTAAAGTAGGGAATGTTGATTCTGAATCTGCTGAGCTGGAATTTAAAGGTTTTTCAGGTAATGATTATTTATGGTATGTTGATGCTTCTGAGGACACACAGGTAGAATGTACTGGTTCAATCAATGTTAATAAAGGGGATTTTAAAATAATAGCAGTTTCTGAGGATAAAGAATTGACTACAGTCTGGGAAAACATTGAATCGGATAACAATGAGAACAATATAATAATAGATGTACCCGAAGGCAGAAATGTTATAAAAATTGTAGGTAGAAAAAGTAGTGGAGATATTAATCTTAGAATAGTATCAGGTGATTCTTATACAGTATTAGTACCAAGAGTATAAATGAAGTTTTAGAATAGTGGAGTCAAAAAATGGAGCTGAAGAAAATTTCACATAAGCTTACTGTATGTAAAGTGGCTGACATAGCAGAAATTAATACAACCTCTGATTTTTATTTTATAGGGAAGACAGACGAAGAACTGTCTCTGGTATGTAAGACAGAAGACACACCAATGAAAACAATAGAGCGTGATGATGGATGGAAATGCTTTCGCATTCAAGGAGTTCTTGATTTTTCATTGATTGGAATTTTATCAAAAATATCAGGTATCCTTGCGAAAAATGAAATAGGAATCTTTGCAGTCTCTACTTATAACACAGACTATATTCTTGTTAAAGAAGAAAACTTTGAGAAAGCATTGAAGGTGTTGGAGGAGGAAGGATACACAGTGGTATGATTTAAAGCAATTGTTGGTGATAAAATGTGGTATGACATATGATCGTTTTATTGAAAAGAATTTGAATATTTAGGCGAAGAACGTGATTTGACAAATTACGTTTTAGAAAGATAAATCTGCAGTTTATGGAGCGAGGAAAAACTATGAAAAAATATAAGATAGCAGCAATTATCATGATTATTCATGGCGGATTCATGGAACTGGCTGGTGTGCTATGTATGATACCTGCGTTGTTACTAGAAAATGATAAGTTTGATATTGGAAAGTTTTTTGAATTCAAGCTTCATTATTTCCAAGATAACATTTATATGATGATTGTTATGGGGGCAATGTACGGTGTGATTAGACTGATTGGTGCTATAGGACTACTTAAAAATAGAATGTGGGGGTTAGTGCTGTCGGTAATCATCTGCATAATAACCATTACGCTGATGATGTTTTTATTGCCAGCCGGCATTATGGATGGAATTCTTGCTGGAAGTGCATTGATATTGATTTTAATGGGATTTTATGGTGATAGAAAGATAAATCGGAGTTTATAGGAGAGACATCATGAGAGTGGCAATATTGGGTTTAGGCGTAATAGGAACGACATATGCATACGCTTTTCAAAAAGCGGGGCATGAAACATTTCACATTTTGAGAGATGGTAAGAAAGAGATACCATCTGCAATCTCTGTTCATTTATTAGATGGGCGATATGAGAATA
>JAGBJE010000097.1 GCA_017934625.1 Pseudobutyrivibrio sp.
ATAATTCTGATTTCGTTATCGTACTTCTTAAACATGTAATGAATGTAGTTACTTCCGATGAAGCCAGCTCCACCTGTTACTAAATATGTTCTCATTTTTTCTCCTTTTCATACACGGCAATCTGCCAATCCAAGTTAAGTAGATTGCCTTGCAATATAATTACTATAAACTATTTATTCAATAATAATTCTTAAGAATTATTAAAGTTAACGATGAAATTGATTAAACCTCGATGTACGAGCGCCTATACGGTACGGATTACGATAGGTATTCGCGTAGGGCGTCGTGCCAGTCGGCCATGCGGTAGTCTGTGGTGAGACGAAGCATGTAGTTGTCTAAGATACTGTAATGTGGTCTATCGGCACTGGCTGGGTTCATACGCTTGTATTCCTCACTGGTTACGTGATTAACCTTTACATTGATGCCCTTTAGCTTAAAGATTTCTTCGGTAAAATCTGCCCAGTTTGTATCGCCCTCGCAGGTACCATGGAAAATACCATAATTTTCAGTAGGCTCTAAATGATGAATCATTCTCGCAAGCTCTGCTGCGGATGTTGGCGAACCCAGCTGATCACAAACTACTGAAAGCTCATCATGGGTCTCTGCAAGATTAAGCATAGTCTTAACAAAGTTTTTACCATCACCGTAAAGCCATGCTGTACGGACGATGAACCATTTATCTGCAAACTGCTGAACAAATTTCTCGCCCTCATACTTAGTCTTGCCATAAGCACTGATTGGTGCAGGCGTATCAAACTCTGTAATAGGCGTAGATCCATTTCCTGGGAATACATAATCTGTACTTACATGTACAAGCTTTGCGCCTACCTTTGTAGCTGCAATAGCCAAGTTTCTAGGGCCAAGAGCATTTAGCTTATATGCAAAATCCCAATCCTTTTCACATCCATCTACGTTTGTCGCAGCTGCGCAGTTGATAATTACATCTGGCCTCTTCTCTTCGACGAAGCTTAGCACTTCATCCAAATCCATAATGTTGAGAGGTAAAATGTTTTCACCTGTGGCAACATCAGTCAAAATAAACTCTACTTCATTGCCATATTCCTTCTGAATGGCACGACCAAGCTGTCCATTGCAGCCAGTCACTAAAATTTTTCTCATTTTAATACTTCCTTTTATACATAATCCTTTGCCTTTGCAATCAGGCGATTGTATGCACTGAACATACCTCTAATTGAAGCACGGGTGATGTTAGAGCTTACGCCAACACCGAATGTTGTATTGCCATGACGTTCGTCACGCATCTCGATATATGCAGCAGCCTTTGCACCTGAACCCTGGCTCTGTGCAAGTGTGTGCTCTGTGTAATCGATAAGTGTGAAATCAAGCTCTGGTACACACTGCTTAATAGCAAGCTTAACAGCATCGATAGGTCCATTTCCTTCAGCCTCTGAATGGAATTTCTCACCATTGTAGCTAAAGTCAAGAACAGCAACTGTATCATCAGTATCCTTATCATCCTTGATAACAACATACTCAAGTGTAAGCGGCTGCTTATTCTCAAGATAGGCTGTCTTGAAGGCCTCCATGATACGCTGTGGTGTAACCTCACCACCATCTCTTTCAGAGATACGCTGGATAACATCAGCAAATTCACGCTGCATTTTCTTTGGAAGCTTGTATCCATATACAGAATCCATAACAAATGCAACGCCGCCCTTGCCTGACTGGCTGTTGATACGAACAACAGGCTCGTACTTTCTACCAATATCTGCAGGGTCAATTGGAAGATATGGTACCTCCCAGTATGGGTTCTGGCGATCTCTCATAGCCGCCACGCCCTTATTTATAGCATCCTGATGAGAACCAGAGAATGCTGTAAACACAAGCTCACCAGCATAAGGGTGTCTTGCGTCTGTTGGCATCTTAGTAACTCGCTCACAAACCTCAACGATTTCCTTGATATCCTCAATATTAAGCTCTGGGTTAATTCCCTGTGAGAACATATTGTAAGCGATTGTAAGAATATCTACATTACCTGTACGCTCACCGTTTCCAAGAAGAGTTCCTTCTACACGGTCTGCGCCAGCTAAAAGTCCAAGCTCTGTAATAGCTACGCCTGTACCTCTATCATTATGTGGATGAATTGAAAGGATGATGTTTTCTCTATCCTTAAAATGTGTACTCATCCATTCTATCTGGTCTGCGTAAACATTAGGTGTATTCATTTCAACAGTTGCCGGTAGATTAAATATAATTGGTGCATCTGTTGCATGATCCCAAGTGTCCTGTACTGCTGTACAAATATCAAGTGCGAAATCCACCTCTGTTCCAGTAAATGACTCTGGTGAATATTCAAGCTGAAGATTGCCATCGTATCTATCAAGTCTATCCTTTACCATTTGTGTGCCTGCTTTGGCAATCTCAATTATCTCTTCTTTATTTGCATTAAATACTACATCTCTTTGTAATGTAGATGTGGAATTGTAAATATGGAAAACCACATTTGGAATTCCCTGGATTGCCTCAAATGTACGGTCAATTAATTCCTCACGGCACTGTGAAAGAACCTGTACCTTAACATCTGATGGAATCTTGTTTTCTTTAACAAGTTTTCTTAAAAAGTCATATTCAATCTGGCTTGCTGCAGGAAAGCCGATTTCGATTTCTTTAAAGCCCAGCTTTAGTAGGAGGTCGAATAGTTCCATTTTTTCGTCGACATTCATTGGTTCGACGAGGGCTTGATTTCCATCACGTAGGTCTACTGAACACCAAATTGGAGCTTTTTCAATCTGCTTATTTGGCCATGTACGCTCTGGAAAATCCAAAACAGGGTTAGCTTTGTATCTCTTGTAGTTCAACATTATTCTTCCTCCTAGTCTTTTCTCTCGCATTCGTTTTTCAACATTTAAGCTTTCTCTCGCCTGTTACGCCGACAAGCATTATGAATTCTACGCTCGGCGACATGCCTCGCTTTAGAATTATAATAGCTTGTCATCTACAGGCTACTTATACTTTTTAAGTTGAAAACCGCATGCTACTTTTTTGTCTATGAATTAACCTTAATACAAGGTTACTTCCACTTTACAATTACTCGCCCAATCCGCCTTCGATTGACGATACCATATCAGCGAGGGCTTCGTTTTCATCTTCACCTTCGCAGGTGATAACGATTTCTTCACCAGATTTGACGCAAGCACCAAGGACTCCGAGGACAGATTTTGCATTAGCCTCGTAGTTATTATCTGTGGTGAAGGTTATTTTGCTTTTATATTTCATGGCGGTTTCGCATAGGACCCCTGCCGGTCTTAAATGCAATCCCGTCGCATTAACTATTTTTACTTTCTTAGAAACCATATCTTATCCTAGTCTGAGACAAATCCTATGTTAACAATCTTTTTCTCTTTCAGTCACTACATGTTTCTTACAGAGTAAAAGCTTGTTAACCGGATTTGAATATACTTCTATAAAATTGTCTTGGTAATTAGTTCTGCAAGGGCCTTTGCATCTGCCTCGATTTCTTCCTGGTTCTTTCCTTCAATCATGACACGTACTAGTGGCTCTGTACCTGATGGACGAATAAGAACACGTCCTTCGCCAGCAAACTTCTCACCAAGTGCCTCGATTGCCTTTGCGATTTCAGGATACTCCATGTAGCTTTCCTTCTTATGATTAGGAACCTTTGCGTTAACAAGTGCCTGTGGTAATACCTCCATAATAGATGCAAGCTCTGAAAGTGATTTACCTGTCTCTACCATTACGCGAAGTAAGTGAAGAGCTGAAAGAAGGCCATCACCTGTTGTGTTGTCATCTAAGAAAATAACATGACCACTCTGCTCGCCACCGATGTTATATCCGTTTGCAAGCATGTTCTCTAATACATATCTATCGCCTACCTTTGTAGACTCAACATTAATGCCCTGCTCCTTAGCCATAAGTGTAAAGCCAAGGTTAGTCATTACTGTAACAACGCAAGTGTTCTTCTTAAGAGTACCCTTATCCTTCATATGCTTAGCACAGATAGCCATTACCTGGTCACCATCTACAAGGCGTCCCTTTTCATCTACTGCAAGCATTCTATCTGCATCACCATCAAATGCAAGACCAACCTGTGCGTTCTCAGCAACCACTCTAGCCTTGAGCTCATCCATGTGTGTACTTCCGCAGTTAGAATTGATATTTGTTCCATCAGGATTGTTGTGAATTGTGATAAGCTCTGCTCCCATTTCTGAAAGGCAGGCAACGCTTGTTCTGTAGGATGCACCCTCTGCACAATCAATAACAATCTTAAGTCCTGATAAATCTATTGGTACTGTATTCTTTAGGAAATCAACATACTCTCTACCAAGATCAAATCTGTAATCAATCTTACCGATTTCAGCACCTGTAGGAAGGTTTACTCCATTCATATCATTTTCAATAAGAGCCTGTATCTCATCCTCCAATGCATCTGAAAGCTTAAAGCCCTCTCCATTAAAGAACTTGATTCCATTGAACTCCATTGGGTTGTGGCTGGCAGAGATAACTACACCTGCGTCAACCTTGTGCTTTCTAGTAAGATAAGCAATAGCTGGTGTAGGGAGAACTCCTACATATACTGCATTTGCACCAACTGAGCAGATACCACTCATAAGAGCAGATGCAAGCATTGTTCCAGAAATTCTAGTATCGCAACCTACGATAATTGTAGGCTGGTGACTTGCTTCCTTTGTAAGCACATAAGCGCCTGCCTGTCCCAAAGACTTAGCAAGCTCGATTGTTAATTCTGAGCCAGCAACACCTCTGACTCCGTCTGTTCCAAATAATCTTCCCATATTACTCCTCTGTGTCTTTGGCCTGAGATGATTTTGATTCATTCTCCGCCACATTAACTGTCACCGATGTATTTTGAATGGTGACTCCTTCAATATTTTCAAACTGTAAAACAGCATTTTGCGATTCGCCAACAGCAAGTCCCGAGCAATCCACATAGCCCTTAATATTCTTAGACTTGAGCGCTTCTAACGCCTCAGAGCTGCCAAATACATTCACCTTGATATCACTGCTATTGAGAGCCACCGACATTCCCTCCGGAACATTTCTAAACTCTATATTCTCAGCTGTGACATCCATGGTAGAGGATGTTTCCCCTGCCATCAGCACTGTGATGGTAACCTTGGCACTAGAGCTATCCGCCAAGGTAACCCCTGCCGGCAAATAAGAACTAATGTCTACTGTGGTGATAAAGGAACCTGTCAAATCTGATAGGTTGATTACCGACTCTGGAATTGTGATGCTAGTGACATCATTTAGAGCACTTGCTTCACCAATAATCATCACTGATGATGGATCAGTCTTTATAGAATCAAGTGTTAAACCATCCGGAAGTGTTCCGCTTGTTTTAACAACTACATCTACCGCTTTAGTATTCAGGAAAGAGACACTCACTGATATCGTTGACACCGAAAGAGTAAGCTCCTTGGCATCTACCTCATCTCCTCGTTCTGTATAAAACTTAGGTATTACACTCTCTGTAAAGTTGCTTGTTACTCCACTGATATTAGCTGTAGCAACCACCGAACTGATGGTAGATACTACATCCTCTGGTCCAGTAACTGTAAGAACCGTAGGGCTGCTGGTAACTGTATCTACAGCCAACCCTTCTTCAATAGTACCTGTGGTTTGTGCGCTGACAACAAACCTTTGGGTTTTCTCATCCTCAAGTACAACATACAAATAATTCTGCTTGCTGGAAATAGTTATGTAATTAGCATACGACTTTGCCGCAATAGTAACAGGTATTCTTTCTTCATTTTCCAGATTATTCATATCAGCAACAGCTGAGAAATCTGAAGGGGAAAGCTTTTCAATAATGGAACGCTTTGCAGTAACTCTAAAGCTAACTGTATTGATTCCATCCTTTATTTCATATAGCTTGCCAGCAGATTTAAGCACATCCCCATTGGTAACTGTAACAACCGATGTGAATGTCCTGGTCTGTGTTGGGTCATCAATATTAACAACCACCAGCCATAGCAAAAATGCAAATATAAATGCAAGTATTTTCAATCCGACGTCCTTCGTGAGGGCTGTAATAATCTTCTGCTTCATACTATCCCTCCTTTTCCGTCGCACCCATGCCAGCTGCTTCTTCGGACTCAGAGCTTTGGATTCGCTTAAGCTCAGCAATCAGCTCGTCTTCCTTAACATCTCTTACGATACGTCCCTCTCTTGCATATGAAACAGTACCTGTCTCCTCAGAAACAATGATTGTAAGAGAATCAGAGACTTCACTGATACCAACTGCTGCTCTGTGTCTGGTTCCCAAATCCTTAGATAGCGCCATGTTATCAGATAGAGGCAGGTAACATGTTGCAGAAACCACTCTATCTCCCCTAACAATTACAGCACCATCATGCAAAGGTGTGTTTTTCTCAAAAATATTTATAAGAAGCTGTCTTGTTACAAGAGCATCCAGGCTAATACCTGTTCTCTCGAATTCAGTCAGCTGCATATCATTTTCAACAACTATAAGTGCGCCTGTCTTAACTGCTCCCATTTCATAGCATGCTGTAACCATACCTGTAATGGTAGAATCATCAAACTTCTTAGCGCCTGTCTTAAGCAAGTTCCATGAAAACATAGAAGTGATTTTCCTTCGGCCAATCTGTTCCAGGGCTCTGCGCAGCTCTGGCTGGAATACCACGATAAGCACTGTCACAGCAACAGAAATGAGCCTTTCACCCAACCACAGGATTGTATTCATCTGGAAGATAGCTGCAATCACAAAAAACAGCATGATAATCAGGACACCTCTGATGAGCATCCAAACCCTGCTGTTCTTCACCCAGACTAGTAGGTGATACATAAAATATGTAATTATGATAATCTCAATAATATCTGTGATGGAAACATCTGGAATATTTACATTGAAATAATCATCGATGAAGGCATCTACAGCATTCACGAAATCAACCACAGATTCACTTCCTAACTACCCTTTATGGGGCTATATTTTCTTAACTTCTTTTTCTTCCTCTACGATTCTGATCTTAGGAACCGCAGTAACATAATAGTAATAATCATCATCCTCGAACTGAACCTTTTCGATTCTGGAATAATCCAAATCCAAGATGAAGTAATTTAATATGATTCCAACAATTATAACGATGACATTGCCAAGTATAAGACCTGGAATTTCACTCTTTTGGCTAGTAAGCAAGTATCCTGTCAGCATAATAATAAACTCAACTACTACGCCGGCAAGATTAGCAACTATCCATGACATGTTGATATTAGATTGACGAAGCATATAAACTACCAAGAACATTGCCACCATTGCCATAAGGAAGAAATAGAACATTCTGCCCTTCAGCATCTGCTCATTCATAAGTGCAACGATAGAAACGTCTGATGTTTCGTCTATGATAGCAGCAGCATTATCCTTAACAATATGAAGATAATATGCTGTAATCGATCCACAAATTACACTGCAAAGCTCATTAATATTAGAAAGAAGCCCTGCACCAAGTGATATTACAAATGGCGAATGTAACGAATAACAAATAGGAATAGTTACAGTATTGTATGTATTCTTGCTTCTGAAATAAGCGCACACTAAGTAAGATGCTACCACCAGGCCAAGAGCCACTATAGCAGCCTCAGTGCTAAGGGATAGCAAATCTGCCAACAGAATAATTGTAAGCACAATGGATACTCCCTGAATTGGGAAAAACGCACATATAATTGCTATGACAACCAAAAGCCAGGTCTGGCTGATTGTCTTATTGTAACCAAAATTAACCTTGATACACATAAGGCCTACAAAGGCAACTAATGCACTCCATATTTTCAAGAATAGCATCTCTCTAGAAAGTATAAACTTACGTATGTCATCTCTAATTCTAATAAATGCGTTCATTAACTAATCCTCTAGTAAATCCTCTTTGTTTCTGGCAAGTAATGGTTTGGTCTGTTGCACCTCATCCTCATACATAAGGTTGAGCCTTGAGTACTTGAAAGCAAGCTCCTTGATAAGTCTCTTACCTCTGCGATATTGTTTGGCTGCCCTAAGTCTAGTGTTATGCACATGGACAATAATATATAGAGCATACGCCAAAAGTCCTGCTAATACCATTAGCAAAATGTACATAGTTGTAATGTTTTCAATAACATTACCTGCAATATATAGCACAATTGCCACATAAATAATTCCAAAAAATATTGTGCCTGCAAGAAAGCCACCCCATCCATGGAGTGCCACGTACTCTTTTTTAGAATACCGCAGCATAGGCTGATAGTCAGGACCATATTCCTTTTCAAATATAGCCATAGACGTCATGTGTTTGACGCGTTCTTCGTTAATCATTCATTGACCTCTCTATGTAGGTTTTTGGGTATAGTTAGACCGATTATTTACAGTCTACCTAATCATACAGAATGAGTATAGCATAAAACACCCATAAAAAGAAATACCCACTAGCTTTTGCCAGCAGGTATTTCAATTTAAACATTATTTTTCTAAGAAACGCATCTTATTCTTATTTTCCGGTTTTTTCTTAGGTGGTTCTGGCGCCTTTGGCTTTTCAATAGCTGAGCTTAGGTTGTTAGCCATAGTATTCTTACAATTTTCGCAGAAACGCCCTGTTCTAATTATAGCTCCACAGTTTTCACATTCGATTCCAATGTCAGAATCCTCGGTAAACTGTAATCTTTCCTCGCGAATCCACTGACGAATCTGGCTAGTAGTTACCTCATTATCATCAGAAATCTGTTGTATTGAAGCTTTAGGATTTTCTCTGATGTATTCCTTTACCACCTGGAACTTCTTTTCAAGCTCATCACGGCAAGCTGGACACATATTAGGTGGTCCACCAATATAGTTGAATAATCTGCCACAAGTTCTGCAATTACGCACATCCATAGATAATACCTCCTACTAGCTACTATAGCTGACCAATGCAAATGCATAGGCCATAAACCTCTCTTACTCCCCCGTCCTTTAAAACTTTGGCCACCTCATCTAAAGTTGAACCAGTTGTATAAATATCATCAACTATAAGCACTTTTCTAAATTGTACATCATTTTTACTCATTGTGAAAGCTTTTAACAGATTTTTCTTTCTTTTTAGCCTATTTAACTGTTTCATGGCAACAGTATCTTTGTTTCGTCTAATAATTCCTGTTGCAACTGGTATCCCCGTAACCTCACTTAAGCTTTTCGCAAAAACCTCAGCCTGATTGTACCCCCTCTTCTTTTGCTTGGGTCCATACATAGGAACTGGAATAATTGCATCAAATCCTTTTTCCTCAATCCATCTCCCATAATTTTTCACTGCATGATAGGCAAACACCTTACCATAGCATCTTCTATTAGCATACTTAAAACGATACATTGCATTTTTCATATCTCCGTTGTATCGAAATATCGCTTTGGACTGATTAAATGAATGAGTACTTTTCCTGCATCCATCGCAGTACTCCTCAGATGAACTAACAGGTGCCCCGCATGTCATGCAATAATTAGGCCCCACAAGCCTTATACCTTTGGCGCAATCTTTACAAAAACCCATTTCTTTTTCTATTTTCAATAAAACTTTGTCACAAGAAATGCACTTGTTTGGATATAATAACTCTACAAGTGAGTCTATAATACCTTTTATAAATTGATTCATTTATTAATACTCCTATTTGACTAATTGGGGATAACAAACTATTATTTAGTAACTGAATCTTTGAAAGGAATACCTATGAAAAAGAGATTATTAAGTATATTATTGGTCGCAACCATGTGTCTTTCATTATGCGCTTGCAAAGGCAAGACTGAGGTTGGGCCTGAAAACGATACAAAAGAAGAATCCACTGAGGATTCATATTCATATAATATATCAGCACTCTTATCAAAAGACAATAATATGGATGAAATTCTTTTGCAAGGATTTTCTGATGCCCTTACCGATTACATTGGAGATGAGCATTTCACAATCACCACATCCTATGCTACAGAGGAGACTCCTAGTGATGTCATTGCGGCTGATGCTGTTAAGGCTAATTCCGATATGATTTTTACCACTGGCAAATCGACCCTTTCTGCTGCAGCTGATGCTACCGAGACCATTCCTATTGTAGCTACAGACATTATTGATTTTAAAGGTGCTCTTCGTATTGCCAGCTTAAATGGTAAATCATGGGATAAAACAACTGGCCGCAACATCACTGGTGTCAGCAGTAAGCCAAGCATTGTTGACCAGGTTTCTTTGATGATTGAGGCTACAAAGGATTTACAAACCGTAGGCATCCTCTTCTCTCCTGAAGATACTGATGCTATTTATCAAAACGAAATCTTCGAGGCATACCTTGATCAGGCTGGTATTCCATGGAAGGAATATCTGATTCCTGCCACTGTCACTGCTACAGGCCATGAAGAGCCTCAAAATTCCACTGCACTTAGCGCCAGCAAATATGTTGCTTTCTCAGCTAAAGAAGGAATGGATAATGAAGTAATCAGTCTTGATGATAATCCACTTTTCGGACTTAACTCGCCATCTTCTACACGTGTAGCCCTAGTTTCCGACTTTTGGACTGGTCCAAAGACTGTTGCAAAATCATCCACTGATGATGCTGAACCAGAAGCCGATGATAGCACAAAAGCCACAAAGAATGAATCTGATGATATAGAGTCTGAAATAACGCTTGAAAGTAGAATAAAGGAAGCTTGTAGCGAATGCTCCGCTATATATGTTCCTTATGAAAGCATGCTTACAGACCAAATGGATGTTATTGGTTCCATTGCAGAGGATGAAGATGTTGTTGTCGTTGCTGGCGACACAAACATTGGTCAGCACTCTCTTGTTACACTTTTTATGGACCCTTACTCATTAGGCTATGCAGCTGGTAAAAAGGCTGTTAGAGTATTTAATGGTGACGATATTTCCACTATCAAAATCGGCTACGGCGACACAGATGAATGTATCAAGCTTTATAATGGCCAGATTGCTGAAGCCTTTGATATTGAGTTTCCTAAATCCTTCAATGAATTCGAGGAATTCTTATCGACCTACACTTACGGAAGCAACACCACTCGATTTTCATTTAATTAACAAATAACCCCCTAGATTTCGTTTAGTTGTCTGACAACGTTACTAAATCTAGGGGGTTTTCAAATCACTTGACATATGGTATTATGATATTAACTATAAGTATCGGTTTCTAGGCCCTGGCATAGACAAAGGATTGTCGAAGGCACTAATTTCAAGGAAGAAAGGAGGGGCGTCTTATGGCACGCATTGATACTGCGTATAATTATTTCATGACTACCTATGGCGACAACATAGGCAATCGTTACGAATCTCATAAGAAGAGCGAATTACGCGACACGTACAATAGAATAGTCAAAGCCAATAAAGATTCTCCTCTGTACAAGATAAAGGATACCGAGGACATGGGTCAGTTTGCCATAGACATTAAAGAGCATGCAAATTCTATGGCTCTTTCAGTATCCAATCTTTCTTCTGCTGGCGAGGATATTTCATCTGTTTTGGATAAGCGTATTGCATCATCATCACAGCCTGAGTCCGTGGATGCCGTTTATGTTGGAGATGACGATTCAATCGCGGAGCCATTTACCATCGAGGTAGATGCACTTGCAAAGCCTCAGGTAAATACCGGCAACTTCCTACCTAGTGAAAGGCACGATTTTGCCGAGGGTCAATACTCCTTCGATTTGGATATCAGAAATCACTCCTATGAATTCCAGTTTAATGTCAACAGGGGTGAGACGAATCTTAACGTACAAAACAAGATTGTTAGATTGCTAAATACATCAGATGTAGGTCTTAGCGCCATGCTAATTTCCGATGAAAGAACTGGTTCAAAAGCCATCCAAATTACATCTAAGGCTACTGGTATTGCTGAGGACGAGGACAAGCTTTTCAACATTTCCTCATCTATATCATGGCGCGAGCTCAACATTCTTGGAATAGATAACATAACTCAGTCGCCATCTAATTCTAGCTTTAAATTAAATGGCAACGCCCACGAGTCACTTTCTAATACATTTACTGTCAACAAGATGTTTGAATTAATCCTAAAGGCTCCTTCAGATGGGCCTGCTCAGGTCGGTTTAATGAACGACACGGAGGCACTTTCAAACGGAATCAATCAGCTTCTTGACAGCTACAATGGAATGATTGACATTGGGCTTAAATACAACGGTGCCCACCAGAATCGCACCCTATTTAACGAAATTTCTTCTATAGCAAGAAATCAGGCTGACGGTCTTGCGCAGGTAGGAATCACACCAGACAATTTAGGACATCTTTCTCTTGATAAGGATACCTTAGCAGATACCATAAACGGCTCCGATAGCAGAAGTGCTTTTGACACACTTAACGAACTAAAAGCTTCTATCTCCAGGGCTGCCTCTAAGGCATCTATC
>JAGBJE010000098.1 GCA_017934625.1 Pseudobutyrivibrio sp.
GCATCTAAACATATAATCTATATGTATTTAAATGCATACGCAACAAATATGGATTATGTTAACGAAACAGGATTAACCGCACTATCAAAACCAGTTAACAATGGTTCTTCACTTGTACAGAAAATCCTGCTTGTACTCAAAGTCTTAGCTGTCATATTTATTGCTCTTGCAATAAAAGGTATTGTTAAAGACATTTTAATCAGAAAAGACCGCAAAAAAAATGCAACATCTATGACTCAATAGGAATCGCTATTGCTAGTCTATAACTACTATTTGTAGCTGAAATTTGCATTGTTCCATTATACTTGGAAACAATTGACTTTATTGATTTGGAACCCAATCCATGATTAAAGGAATCTCCTTTAACAGATTTAGGTAACTCATCTTCAAAATCAGGTATGATATCGCTTGTATTTTCAATATCTATAAGCGCATACATGCCTGATTTTGTTATTGTTATTGATATTGCAGGAGTTATATCTGCCTTTATTCGTTGACAAGCTTCAATGCAATTATCAAGTGCATTTCCCAAAAGTGTATATAAATCTACTGCATTAATTCGATTCAATAATGAGCCATCAGCCATACATGTAAAATTAAAGTTATTCTTCTCGCAAATAAGACTTTTCTCTGTAAGGATTGTATCCAACGCTGGATTTCCTGTGAAAATAGAAGCATCATACATAGAAACTGCAGCTTCTATTTCATTGATATAATCCCATCTATTTCTCTCATCAGGCATATCCCTTAGAGCAGCTATTTGGTGCTTTAAATCATGGCATTTCTGATTAATTATGTCAATATTCTCTTTTGAAGATAGGTATTGAGCTTCTGTCTTTTTGAAAATCTGTTTTTCAGCCATTAGCTCATATTGTAATTCAAGCTCTTTTCGTTGAGTTCCTTGAAGCCATAGAATAAAGATACAAGCAAATATATCATATGCGCTTACAACAAAAAGAACTCTAGGCTCTTTTATCTGTAAGGTTCTAAAAAACATATTCAGAAACATTGCCATCAATATTATGAATACAAACGAGATGACCGAATGGCGTAAACTTATATGATAATGGCCATCAATAGTGATATACCTTGCAAATACCCAATAAATCAAAAAAACAATTGGTATATAAAAGCAATAATGTAATCCAATAGTTTTAATATCTGAAAATTCTTCTCCAAAGATATTGGCGCATAACATAAATCCAATATGCTGAACTACATATGTACAACTCAAGCCATACAAGCAATCTATAAATGATAACTTAGTAGTAAATAAAAATATTAGATAACAAAACAATAATGGCAAAATAAGTACCACTATATAATTTAGACCTGTAAGCTTCACATATTCCATTGCTGTTGTGGCCTTTTTTAATTCTTCAAAATAGCTTTCATAAGGATAATTAATTGAAATAAAATAGTTGGTAATACTATAAAAGCCTAATGTAATAAGGCTAACACCTATAAATCTGCACATCCAATGCGTTCTTTTTTCTAAAGGCAAAATGAAGGCGAGTGAAGCTATAATCAATTCTTGCAAAAAATCTGGTTCTATAACTTTTATTAAAAAGCTCATGAGAAAAATCTTCCTTCCATATATTTTTTGGAGTCTTCAATAAATTGTTTTCTCTTAGTTCTGCTAATTGCCAGCTTTTCTCCATTAACAAAACAAAACTCTTTATCAAGACGGTCTACATAGAATAAATTGACCAAGTAAGCATTATTACATCGGCTAAACCCATTTTCAGCTAACTCTTTTGTAAGTAACTTCATTGTCCTATCACTTCTCTCTTTGTAAATCGCATCAATCGTATGATAGTGTAAGTAATGGCCTATTACTTCAATATAAGTAATTTGTTGCAGAGGAAGTCTTAGGGTTTCACCATCACTAGTGTTTATTAATAACGATGCATAAGATTTTATTCTTAATTCACGCAATATTTTATTCATTTTTATTGTAAATGATGGATATTCAATAGGTTTTAAAACATAATCTATAGCTTCAACTTCAAACCCTTTAACTGCATATTGCGCTAGGTTTGTAATAAACATTATGATTACGGCTTTATCCATTTCTCGGATTGCTTCCGCTGTTTTAATTCCATTCATAACAGGCATTTCAACATCCAAAAAGATCGCATCATATATTGGTTTGTAGTTACCGATAAACTCCGCTCCATTATGATATACTTCGGTAGAAATTGTATTTTTAGATTCTTTGCTAAATCTTTCAAGAAAAGCCAAAATCTGTGCTATATATTTTTCATCATCTTCTACTATTGCTATATGCATTAGACACCCCTATTTTACAATCTTTTAAAAAGCTGCACAGCCGAAGCCATGCAGCAAATAAATCACCTATATTATAACAAAGAAAGCCGTTAAGAGTACATCAGTTATCCAGTATCAGGGTCTTGAATTTTCTGAAGCAGATTGCGTTAAGAAGGCAACCGCTCAGTTTAAGAAAGACTACAAGGGTGTTGAGCTTGAATCTCTTGATGTTTATATTAAGCCAGAAGAACATAAGATTTACTACGTTGGCAACACCGACCTTGTTGGCTCTGTAGATTTATAATCTTCCTCTTTTAATAGACTTAATTCCGGTGCTACCATTTTCGGGTAGGCGGCTGGTCTTCAACTAGAGGACTGTGACCTCTATATTAGAATAATCTGTCTTTGAGCAGAAATATCTATGGAGGAAAACTTTGATGTTAACATTAGAGCAATTTGTAGCTATTACTGGATTATTATTTATAGCATTTGGAATCGGCTACAAAGTTGGCCGAGATAGCAATGCAAAGAAATAGCCGTCCTGCAGCCTGGAAAACTTAGGACGGCTTAAAACGTTTTAATTAATCTAGGCCACCGTCTATAGGAAGCGCCTTTTCTTAACTCATATTATAAAGACTATGTGCTTATTTGTAAATAACTATTGAACTTTTCCGTGGTTTTCTCAATCTTTTCTTGAGCTTCCACAATTGTATTTTTATAAATATAAGCGTATTAAGTATTACACAGTTCTTTAAATCTGACCCCTAAATAATAATCATAACTAGATATTTTAAAGTGCACAAGAATCATATATTATTTTCTCCAACAAAAGGAGGAGAACTTGTTATGTATGAATTTAGTGATTTTAAAAAGATTGATATGCACTCGCATATTGGAACCTGGGGTAATCCATTTAACTTTAGTGGGGACATTAATTTAGTTATTGATTTGATGGATAGATTTAATATTGAAAAGACCGTCCTATGCCCATCCGATTCATCTAAAAATGCGGATATTCTAGAAGCTTATGAAAAGGCTAAAGATAAGATTATTCCAGTACCTTGGGTGGATTGCACAAAAGAACAAGTTGCCTATGACGAGCTAGAATATTTAATTCGTGATAAAGGCTGCAAAGGGGCAAAGATACAATCATTATTTGATGGCTATGCTGCTGATTCTCCAATAGTAGATCCTGTAGCTGAAATCTGTGAATCCTATAATGTGCCTTTCTTTGTGCATTCAGGACATGAACCTTTCTCATTGCCTTGGCAAATAGGTCTTTTAGCAGAGAGACACCCAAACTGTAAATTTGTAATGCTTCATATGGGACATGGCCATGGAATATATGTTGAGGCAGCTCAGACTATTGCTAAAAGATATAAAAATATATGGCTTGAAACTTCTGGCACTTCAATGACTGCTCAGATTTTCAATGCTTATAAAAACGTGGGAAATGACAGAGTTATGTTTGGACTAGATACGCCATTTCATGCACCAGAGGTAGAAATCCAAAAGATTCTTTCTTGCCCATTAAAAGAAAAGGATTATGAGAACATATTCTATAACAACGCAAAGAACTTTTTAGGATCACTTTTAGATTAGGGGGACACATTCATGGAAAAGAAATGATAATCTTCCAGAAATTATTGAGCTTTATGGCAACAATAGTAGAAAGATTACCTGCGACATCTACATCGATGACAGAAACATGAAACCAGAAGAATTGGTAGGTGCAAGCTAATGGATGGTAGCAATCAAAAAGTCCTGACGGGAAAGTAAAGACTGGTGACAAATATGCCATTCAACCTGAAGGCCATCTCTGGCTTTTAGGAATTGACGAATGATATAATATAAATATCAATTAACAAGGAGCTTTCTTATGAAGCAGTATTTCTTATGTCCTAAATGCAAAAAACGCCTGGTAAAATACGGACCCGAGCAGTACGCCTGTACAAAGTGTAAATCACTTTATGGCGTACGCAAGAGTCAGCAATATACCATGCGCTTTTTAAATATTGTTATCCTGTTAGCTGGCATTATCGGTCTATTAGTCGGGCTATCTAATATCTTTTAGTCTACCTATAGTCTGCACTTACTTCCATATAAGACCGCTTACCTGTTATATAATCATCATAAGCAGTCTCAGCATCCTTTCCATGAAAAACTTTGCATAGCCCACACATATCACAGTCAGCTATACATGGAAAGGTCTTTTTTATATATTCCCTACGCTCTTCCATTGTAGATGTTGAAATATCTGGTGCCATACTTCTACCTACTTTATCTGTCTGTCCTGACGATATACTGACATGTAATCAGCATTAATCTCAGAAATCTCACGTCTTCCATCAATATAATCTTGGTATATATCCCAAGGACTACCACCACCTAACCAGCATGAGGAACAATTCTCACAGCCACCACCACAATCAAGAGATGATTTGATTATTTCCTCTCGCTCTTCTTTGGTTGTATCTTTGATAAGAATAGACTTCATAAAACAGCCTCCTACTATCATCCACCCTTTTCTAAAGCATACTATGTTAGTAGGTAATTGGCAAGTGCCTATAATTCCTCAAGATTCATTAGCACTTTTGCGCCTTTTAATTCCATGGTCTTAAGCTCTTTGTAATAGAACTTGTCACTATGAGCTTCTATTGCATCCATCAGTAAATTGATTTTTATGCCTCTCTCTAAAGCGTCCATTACTGTTCTAGAAACACAGCATCTGCCATCAACACCAACAACATAGATTGAATCAATGTTAGCTTTAGCAAGAAATGGCTCAAAATCAGGATTGGAGAATGCACTTGGAAATTGCTTTTTGAAAATTATATCTGATGAAACTTCCAGCTCATCAGCTAATTCAAAATTGTTATCCTTGCCACTACGCCCTGTATTTCTTACATAAACTACAGGAATCTCTTTGGACATAGCCTCCCTAATTCTAGCATTTACTCTATTAACCAAGTCAGGCTTATAGTTTTTTAAATATCTTTGCTGTACATCAATTACAAGTAAGATTTGCATACAGACTCCTAATCAAAATCCAGTTCTACATCATTAATAGCGCACTTACCACATAGCTGCCCTACAAACTTTTCCTTCTTCTAACCTTGTTTACATCCAATTATAATCTCCACCAGTGACAGCTAATGAAAGAAGTGCATCCATACGCGCAACCTCTTCCTTGCCTCTGACCACTTGCAGTAGCTTTGCAGTTTCTTTGACCACTGGCATTTCTTCATCTGGTCCGATTTCCATATCAGGCGCTTCGCCACAGTATGGGCATACCAA
>JAGBJE010000099.1 GCA_017934625.1 Pseudobutyrivibrio sp.
AAGAATTTCTTTCATCTTGTCCTCCGATTTTCACATTAATTAGTCTTCTTTTGGCATTACTATAGCGATGTGAACATCATCAAGCTGCTTTTGTTCTACTGTAGCTGGAGCATCCATCATAATATCCTGTGCATTCTTATTCATTGGGAATGGAATAATCTCACGGATAGATTCCTCACCAGCGATAAGCATAACCATACGATCTACACCTGGTGCGATACCGCCATGTGGTGGTGCACCATATGTGAACGCATTGTACATAGCTGGGAACTTAGCCTTAACATCATCTTCACCAAGACCTACAATCTTAAATGCTTCAATCATGATTTCAGGATCGTGGTTACGGATAGCGCCTGATGAAAGCTCAACACCGTTACATACTAAATCGTACTGGTATGCAAGAATATCAAGTGGCTTCTGATTCTTAAGTGCTTCCTTACCACCCTGTGGCATAGAGAATGGGTTGTGGCAGAACTCCAGCTCGCCTGACTCTTCTCCAATTTCGTACATAGGGAAATCTACTATCCAGCAGAACTCGTATGTGTCCTTCTTCATGTGACCCTCTGCTGCAGCACCTAAAAGTTTTCTAAATACACCTGCAGTCTTTTGAGCTGTAAGAAGTGGACCTGCTGCAAGACCAACAAAATCACCTGGCTTAAGTGAAAGCGCATCGATAACAGCCTGCTTTCTCTCCTGAAGGAACTTAGCGATACCACCAACGATTTCACCGTTCTCATCAAGCTTGAACCAATATGTCTTCTGTGCTGTTGCAACCTCTACCTCAGCTATCATAGCATCAATCTGCTTACGTGTAGCTGTAAGATTATCAACAACGATTGCCTTAACCACATTGCCTTCGAATGGGCCAAAGCCGCAGTCAGCCATAACATCTGTAGCATCCTGAAGAACTAAGTCGATACGAAGATCTGGCTTATCACTACCATATTTGTCCATAGCCTCAAGATATGGAATGCGTACAAAAGGAGCTGTTGAAGCGCTCTTGTATACGCCGTACTTAGCAAAGATTGGTGGAAGTACATCCTCGATTACTGCGAAGACATCTTCCTGTGATGCAAATGCCATCTCCATATCAAGCTGATAGAACTCTCCTGGTGAACGATCGGCACGTGCATCCTCATCACGGAAGCAAGGTGCAATCTGAAAGTATCTATCAAAGCCAGATGCCATTAGAATCTGCTTGAACTGCTGTGGAGCCTGTGGCAAAGCATAGAACTTACCAGGGTGATTACGTGCTGGAACAAGATAATCACGTGCGCCCTCAGGTGATGAGCATGTAAGGATTGGTGTTGTGATTTCCATGAAATCATGTGCAATCATAGCTGCTCTAAGCTCTGCAACGATTTTGCTTCTAAGAACGATTTTGCTCTTAACCTCAGGATTACGAAGGTCAAGATAACGATATTTTAAACGTGTATTCTCATCAGCTTCCTTAGAACGATTAATCTCGAATGGAAGCTCGTTGTGAGTACACTTTCCAAGAATTTCAATGCTAGAAGGAACAACTTCAATCTCACCAGTAGGAAGCTCTGTGTTCTTAGATGAACGCTCACGAACTGTACCAGTAACTGAAATAGTAGATTCCTTATTAACAGAATCAATGATAGCCATCATATCCTCTGTCTCTACAACTATCTGTGTAGTGCCATAAAAATCACGAAGGATAACGAAACCAAGATTCTTAGACACTTTTCTAATGTTTTCAAACCAACCAACTAATGTAACTTCTTTGCCAGCGTCTGCAAGACGAAGCTCGTTACAATTGTGTGTACGTGACTGAGTCATTTTATATCTCCTCTTCTAATTACAAAACTAGGGCTGCCAGTACCTACTAGCAGCCCTTTTATCATACATCAGAACATAAATTTATTCAATAACCTACATTGCCAATCTGGCAATCTTCTTACCAGATTCTACACGACCCGTAGCATGTAAACCGGCCTCTAAAATACGAGCCAGCTCTTCTCTTCCAATAACAAGCTTTGTATCATCATCTAAGGTAACAACCACATTGGTCTCACATGCCGCACAACTGCCTCCAGGACAGCCTTCATCGCAATCTGCATCCTCGCATAGATTAGCACAGCTGCTGCAATCCACCTGATACATATTCTTGCGGTTGATTACACCAATTTCCTCAAGGGTATTCACCATTCTATATACAGTGGCGCTACCAATATTTTTATCTATTTTAACAGCCTCTCTGTATATCTCTTTAACACATGATGGGTCGCTGTTTAATATGATATCCAAAATGGTAAGACGCTGCTTTGTAATTCGACAGCCCGACTCCCTAAGCTGCTGAATAATAATATCCCTCTGTTCTGTTTCCATTACATCCATTTTACTACCTCAATAATCTTATCAGAAAAAAATCCCAGCCCACATGGGCTGGAAAAATAAATACCTACTAATTAAAGGAGCTTATCCTTAGCATATTCTCTGACAGCCTTAAAGCTCTCCTTGCTGATGACATGCTCAATACGACATGCATCCTCAGCTGCTATCTCCTCGTTAACACCAAGCTTAACTAAAATCTCTGTGATAAGCTCATGCCTTTCAAGAATCATCTCGGCAATCTCCTTGCCTGCGTCTGTAAGATATATATATCCAGCGTCTGTAACAGTGATGTGATTCTTTTCTCTAAGATTCTTCATTGCAATGCTGACTGATGACTTTTTAAAATTCAACTCATTCGCAATATCAACAGAACGAACAACTGGTAATCTCTTACTAAGAATCAAAATAGTCTCTAAATAGTTTTCTGCTGACTCATTAACAAATGTTCTCAAAATGTTTTCCTCCTATGATAAATGGATTCAAAATTTCAATTGCACACAACCCACTTACAATGAATAGGTTATCACACTTCTCACATTGGTGCAACCTTATAAACTATAGTTAGTTTACCCTAACTAATAACTTTTTTCAAGTATTCTAAAACAAATATTAAACTTTTCTAAAATAAGCTCTTAAACTGTTGACGATAACCCTATTTGCAACTATGATTTCTTCCAAAAGGATATTTTATCCTGGAAAGAATCATTACAACAATAGAAAGCTATTTCAAAACATCTTATTTGTAGAAAGGAGTCAGCCATGAACGACTTCAGATATAGACTGGCAAAATTTTTTAATGGACGCACCGGTGTAGATGCCCTAGGTAGAACCTTTACCTGGCTTGCACTTATTCTGATGTTTGTAACTATGATTACCCATTCTAATATCGTTTATTTGCTGGCTATGGCGTGCCTCTTATATAGTATCTGGAGGATGTTTTCAAAGAATTATCAGAAGCGCTATTACGAGAACGCCAAGTTTTTAGAAAAGACTGCTGGCATTCGCAGAGTTCTTTCTGTTCTTCCTTTCAAAATAAGAACATTTTTTAACAAGACTAAGGCCGATTACAATCAGCGAAAGGTATATGCAATCTTCAAATGCCCTAGCTGTAAGCAAAAGCTTCGCGCCCCAAAGGGTCGTGGTAAGATTCAAGTAACCTGTAGTAAGTGTCATGCTGTTTTTATTAAAAAGGTGTAAAATTGTTTGGATATATAAATGCCGACATGAGGCAGCTATCAGAGCAAGACAAAAATAAATACAGGCAGTTTTATTGTGGATTATGTCATGCACTAGGCAAGCGTGCTGGCTTCAAGGGGCAAATATTGCTTAACTATGATTTATGCTTTCTTGCTATTCTACTGCAAAGCCTATATGAGCCTGAGCTTTCTAGTGGCAAACACAGATGTATAATCCATCCAGTAAAGCTAAAAGACTTTTTCAGCAGCGAAGCACTTGATTACGCTGCCGATATGGATATTATTCTTTCCTATCACAGCCTGATGGATAATTACAAGGACGAGCATTCACAGATTTCAAAGCTTGCCGCCGATTCCATCAAAAAAGATTACGATAGAATCAAAGACAAATACCCTAGGCAGACAGCTGCTGTAGAGGATTACATATATAATTTGAGTATGGCTGAAGCCAAAAGAGAGACCAACATCGACAAAATTTCCAGCTACACAGGTGAAATGCTTGGAACTCTTATGAACTGGAAGGACGATAGTTGGGGAAAGACCTTGCATTGCATGGGATATCACATGGGCAAGTTTATTTACATTTTAGATGCCTACGATGATTTAAAAAAGGATGAAAAGCATGGTCGCTACAATCCTTTATCGTTTATGAAAAATGAATCGCCAAAGGAATATGAGACCTTTGTAAGAATTAATCTTACTTCTCTCATGGCAGAATGTGCCAAAGGCTTTGAGCGATTGCCTATAGTTGAAAATGCAGATATACTTCGCAACATCATTTATTCAGGTGTTTGGACCAAATATGAGTATCTGCAAATAAAAGAAAAGAAATCCACTCCAAAGGAGAAGCCTTGATGATTGATCCTTATAGAGTCCTTGGTGTCCAAAGAGGCGCAAGTGACGAGGAAATCAAAAAAGCATATCGTTCACTTAGCAGAAAGTATCATCCTGATGCCAACATTAACAATCCTAATAAGGCTCAGGCTGAGGAGCGCTTCAAAGAAATCCAGGCTGCATACAATCAGATTATGGATGAAAGACAAAACGGAAGCTACTCAAGTGGATATGGCTACGGAAATAGCTACGGTAATGGCTATTCTAGTGGCTTCGGCTACAACGATAATAGTTCAAGTAGCTCTTCTATTGAAATGCAGGCTGCAGCCAATTATATTAATGCAAGACAGTTTGCCCAGGCTATGAATGTACTTAATTCCATCCCTGACAGTGGAAGAAACGGACAGTGGTATTTCTTTGCTGCAGTAGCTTCGCAAGGGCTGGGTAATCTTAATGATGCAAGAGAATACATTTCTCGTGCTATTGCATTAGAGCCTAGCAACTTTAGATATAGACAGTTTGAGCAAAGTATTAATTTCACCAGCGGTTGGTATGAAACCAGAGGTGCCAGCTATGGCTACTCAAGACCATACGCAGGTATTACACGTTGGTGTATAAATATGGTAATATTAAATCTGCTTTGCAATATATGCTGTTTCTTTTAAAAGCTTATAACTAGGTCATTCGGACCGTTCATATATTTTCTCCCTTCAAAAGACCCCGCAGGCTTCAGCCACCTGCGGGGTCTTTGTCATACCAATATATTATTCTTCTTTACCTACATCCTTTTTCTTTCTTTTAAAAAGTGGAGCTTTGCCTTTTTTCTTGTGAACCTTTATGATGATGAACAACACTAAGGCAATAATTATTATGTATGGTAGCATGTAAATTATTGCAATCACAAGTCCCTGCAGGAATGCTACAAAGCCTGCAAATGAATCACCGAATGCCTCCTTAAATCTGTTCCATGCATTGTCAGCTTTCACCTCTGAGTAAGTTACCACTTCATTAATATCAATAGTAACTGTGCTGTAGTCTATTTTGTCATCATAGGTCTTTTTCTGAGCTGTATAACTTTCTATCTGATACTGAACTTCGTTTATTCTATCTTCGATTTCAAGTAAGTCTGTTAAGTTATCTGCCTGTGCCTCCAGTTCCTGCAAGCGTTCAAGCTTAGTATTAAGGCTTTTTAGTCTGGCCTGTACATCTACATAGCTGGATGTAATATCCTCTACATTTTCGCTCTTAGAGGTTAATACTCCTACATCGCCTGCGCTAGACATAAATTCCTGATACTTATCTGCAGGAATACGGGCTAACATGCTGGCACTACGACCACCATATTCTGCATTACCATAAGTGGAATTACTTTCAAGGTAACCACCTTTTTCTGAAACAAGCTCTTTTATTTTTGCAACATCTTCATCAAACTTTTTAGACTCAAGACTGATGTTAGAATTATATACTAGCTTTCTGCTGGTGTCGTAGCCAGATAAATCTACTTCTTCACCGCCTTCATCGGTAGTGACATCAACATCCGTGTCATAGGATTCTGCTGCGGCTTCTTCAAACCCAGCAGCTTCTTTTGCCATAAATGAATTTGTGGCACCTTCAAATGTTCCTGTACTATCCGCACCACTTGCTCCCCCACAGGCAGTAGTCACTAAAACCATGCATGAAATGATTACTACTAATAGTCTTCTTTTCATAATTACCCCTCACCTTCTTTGTTTAAAATCTCTGCCAAGTAACGCTGTAATTGGATTTACAAATATATTATCTATGAGATATGCCATAAGTAGCGAGCCTATTAAGGTGGCTAGTACTATTAAAACAAATCCCATTCCTTGATAATATAGGGCGCTAAAATATTTGTAAATATAAAGCTTAACTGCAAAATTTATTACAAGCATATGGACTAAAATTATTCCATAGCTATACTTACTTATCACTCTAATTAGATAAATGTTTTTTAACTTTTCCTGTAGCTTGAAAAATATCCCCATTATCCCTATAGATGCAGGAATCAAAAATGGATATTCACCGTCTAAATCATCAGGCAAGCCTGTTCGCAATTTAAGATATATACCAAAGACAACTGCTGCCGCTACCCCCACTACAATGGCAATACTATCGTATTTTCTAGTCTCTTCTCTGCCATACCAATAGCCCATAATAAACATCATAAGCCAAAAACTAAAATGCATTGGCATTGCACTTTCATTGATAATAATTCTTGTAAGTAAATAGTATGTAAACATCACTGCTATAAGAGATGTGAGCACCTTGTAGGGCATATCCTTTAGCATATATCGTAAAAACGGTACAAGCACATACAAAGAAACGATGATATATATAAGCCAAAAGTGATATACATTTGCTCCTGTATAATCTGCTGTGATAATCTTTTTGACTACCTGCCACACAGTTAGATTGCCCATAGCATCATACTGCCAAAGATAGAACATATAATATATGATAAGTGGAATAGCAACCTTAGTTAATCTTTTTCTATAAAAGGTTAATACACTCTCTTCCTTAAAACCTAATAGTAGCGCACCTGAAATCATAATAAAAAGGCAATCACCACTAACACCTGTAAAACAACGAATGTAGTTTAGCACATGGTAGATAATGGTATTTTCCATGCCTTTAGTGTTTTCCCAGTCCGGTCCAAGTATATGAACACTTATAATAAAAATAACCGCAATTATTCTAATATAATCATAAACTGGCTTACGGTTGTTCCTTGGAATGGCTAGTGTACTTGGCAGATATCCAGGAGTTTTGTACGACTTAAATATGCTATACAAACTAAATCCAACAACGCCAATAGCCACCACCCATAGATTAACCCTATGGCTTGAAAACAGGCAAGCGAGTACTATCGTTATTAAATCTATTATAAACCAACATACTACCTCTAATGAACCTTTTTTCATTCTTCCTCCAACTTATGCCTCGTAATCATTTGAAATTATTTATATTTAAGATTTTACACTTTTGTATGATGGATTTCATTATCTAATTCTGTCTATATATATTTTAAAAGCTCACCAGATGAAGCATTCCTGTTGAAAAGAACTGCGCTACCAATACTTACCACAAAAATGTAGCATACTAATCATATGTAAATGTCAAGGGGAATCCCCAATAAAAAAACAGGTAGAGATTTAACCTCTACCTGCAACTTCAACATAACTTAAAGCATAGGCAAATACTTACTGAATTCATTCTTATCAATTCCAAGTGCTATCATAGCTTGCTCTGCAGTAAGTTTCATGTTTTCCATAAGATTTTTAATATCTATAACCTTAGTCTCTATTATTCCTTCTTCTCTACCTTCTTCTCTGCCCTCATTACGAATAAGCGCTTCCTCTTCCCATCTTTGCATATATTTAACACCCACTTCCTCACTAGCCTTCACCTGAGAAACTCGATTAATAATCCTATCTAAATTCGGTGAAGATTGTTTATATTCTTCACTCTCATTATATTCAATGAATTTCATCAGCGCAATAAATTCAGGTGATACTTCATCATTATTTTTTCCGTGTGTGTTAATGAAGATACGCTTTGCTCCATCCTCAAGCTTTAAATCAGGATACTCCCTACAAATTTCTTCAAAAGTATAAATATACTTACCCATTCTAAACAAATCAAATGGCATAATCATTATAATTGTGGTGTTCTTGATATTGTTAAAATTAATCTCACCTGGTTCAAGTAATGATGAATCTATTAGTGCCTGATAATATCTAGTTCTCTTAATTAAATCTGCTCGCCATTCCTTCTGCATCTCAGTGTTATAGATTGTAGATTTGTCATCCATAGCAAACACATCTACCCTGATGGAACGCAGCCAAGGAGCAGTCCTAAGTTCCTTCTCTGATTGAGCCTCAGTCAAGAGATTTAATTCTTCGTCTCCTAAAATGATTCGTAGTAAAGCCTCATAGGTTTCTTTGTCTTCAATAACTTCGTCGAATAAAAATTTGTCCAATAATGTAAGTTCTTGTAGGGTTTTCAATATAATACCTCCTGTACCCTGTTTTATTTCATACTTATATTATAGAACATATTTTCTCGAACGCAATGTTCGATTTTGACAAAAGGTTTTATTTGTAAGGTGATGTTCTGTCTATAATAACCAACGATGCAGCATTTATTTCGTCAAGCTGCAGCCATTAATGCTCTTTTCCTTTTACTGTTTCTTTTCCTTATTCAGTTCATCCATATACCCAGCAGTAATAATACCAGCTGTTAAAGCTACAATTGCTATTCCGAAAACTGATGAAATCATCGTAATTACTTTTCCCGCAGTCGAAACAGCAAAAATATCCCCATATCCCACCGTAGTAAGTGATATAGTAGCCCAATAAACAGCATCAAAAAAAGATGGAAAGGTTTCAGGTTCAACAGATATAACAACAAGTGCTGATACTAAAATATAGCCAATTGCTAACCCACCAACGACTAATAGTGATTCTTTTTGTTTCTTAAATACGTTCAATATTATTACTATACTTTTTGAATATCTAATTATTTTAAATACACGAAAAACTCGTAGCGTTCTAAGCAGCCTTAATACCCTTAATATTTTAAAAGCGCCGTTTATTGCAATAAGCGATGGTAATATCGACAAAAGATCTATTATTGCCATCGGTGTAAATGGGTATATGCAAAAAGACATTGTTTTTCTTTCAAGTTTATAATCTGCAGTGATTAATCGTAGTAAATAATCAACTAAAAATATTATAGTTGAAACATGGTCAAGCACAGCTATATACCCATCAGATTTCTTCAAAGCAATGGGTAATAAACTAAGTACAATAACTATCATCATAATCACATCGTATATTTTACTGATAGTATCATTATCTTCCGCAACTTCTATAATTTCATATATACGCTTTCTCATATAGTTCTCCATTTATCACTAATTCTTACATATTGGGTTATACGATAGGCATTTTCCTAATACTATCTGCATTTATTACAGCCCTTCTTTAGCATATTTTTCCAGCAACTCATCTATCTTACGGTTAGTGTTATCAATCGCTGAATTCTGATCCTCTATAATCTTTACCCACAAATCTATGTCTGCATACTTTTTGCGATACCTGGTAGACCTTGGATTGTCGGCTACTACAATCTTTACCTGTGCTTTCTTTTGCTCAAACAGAGGTATGATTACATAATAGAGCCTATCATCTTTAAAGCTAAGGTAGCCTACTATCTCACCGCCTTTGTTTCTTAGATATAAACGATGTTTTGATACACCAGCAGGATATAGCGCAGTACCTGGCTTTGGTACAGGTGAATTAATATCAAGCTCAACCATTGCATCTATCTTATAGGCGCTGGTATCCATTACAGCAAGTTCATTTAACGTAAGCGTGCTATCAATAAACTGCCCTGTAAGAAGATATGTAATGTCAGCCAGATATTTTTGTTTGATTACTGCTGGCGGTTCAAAAAACAATGTAGGTCTTGCATTATCTATCAATTCTTTGCTGGTCTCATATATGCTCTTTAGAAATAAAGAAAACTCCTCGTCTTTGGACCAGACATATTTGCCTCTGGCAATCTCTATAGTGCCTATGCTGCTGCCATCATAATCCTCCACCTCATGAAAAATAGGACGAGCACAGTAGGCGTTTTTATTTTCTTTGGCATTCCAATTTTTTGTTTTGGTAGCTCTTTTAGTTGTGGACTTCTTCTTGGTGCTATTTGACCTACCACCGCTGCCATCAAAATCCTTCATTATCAGCTCGTAGGCTGAATTAATCTTTGCAGCAAGTTCACTATCATCTGACTCACTATTATCGGGATGATGGTCGTGCATCAGCTTTCTATATTTCCTTTTTATTGCTCTTTCATCCTCGGAGCCATCTAGCCCTAAGATTTTTCGTGCAGTGCTTTTATTCATTAACGTTTCTAACTCCAGTAATCACTCAGGCTATCTTAGTATTTCGTCTATAGTGGACACTGTACTAAAGCTTCCCGAATGATTAGAGATTATATCCTTCATAATTGGTAATTCGAAATAGCTGATGTAGCAGATAAGTGTGTTATTCTCCCCTGCAATGGCACCTCTTGAATCCATAATTGTACAGGTCTTGTTTAGCTTTTCCTTGATATCCTTTATGATGTTATCAGGATCTTGGGTGATAATGGTAACCTGCTTGATTGCCTCGAAATGATCTGTATAATGGTCGATTACAGCTGTAGCCACCACATATACAAGCAAGCTAAGCAAAGCCGCTGTCGCATCTATGGTAAAGAAAACAGTAATGTAAACTAAAGCATTAAAAGCCAGCAACACCGGTGTCATACTATAATTTCGGCCTGTCTTATCTGATAGACGCTTTACAATGATGTTAGCTAAGATTTCAGAACCGTCAATGCATCCACCATTCCTAAGTATCAGTGACAAGCCCGCACCAAGGAACGCTCCCCCAAAAGCCACTGCCAAAAAGTGCTCTGTATTAAGCTCAAATGGAACCTCTTCAAAAAAATGAATACCAAGAGTGTATACAAGGGACCCCAATGTAGCCTTTAAGGTAAAGCTCTTGCCAAGTACCATAAATCCAGCAATAATAAATGGAATAAACACAGCAAATACACAAGGCGCTAAAGACAGCCCCGTAAGCTTGCTGATAATGATTGCAACACCTGCTGTTCCATAATCTATGGCATCGTTTGGCAAAATAATAAGCGCAACCGAAAAGCTTGCCATGACTGCTCCAATTATAATAAATATATACTGTAAAATCCCCTGTGTTTTCTTCATGTTCACCTCGTATGCTATACCATAATAATAGAGTTAATTGATTTCTTAAATATAATCCTTTAAGCCCCTACTCTTTTCTCTACGCTGCCCTCTATCAAACACAGTACTCCATGTTTTTTCTGTCTGATTCTTTAGAAAGTCTGTCAACTCCTTTAAAGATTGTCTATCATCCCAAGCTTCTAGTGCTTTATAATATTCTTTCTTATCTTCTTCAAAAATAGTAATTGGTGGATGGTTATGAATAAGAAGAATATAATTCATGCACAGACGCCCTACTCTACCGTTACCATCAGCAAAGGCATGTATATTTTCAAATTTAGCATGAAAATAAGCAGCTACTATTAAAGCTTTACTATCTTCTACATCTTCCAGTTCTTCCAACAGTTCTAAAACTTCCTCATGTACCCACTCAGGAAGAGTTCCTACCTCCTTCTCACCGGTAACATAATCTTTTTTCTTATATTCCCCCGGACGCTCCCCAGTTATCCAACGACGCTCATCATATGTGTTCTTGGTCAGAAGCTTCTGAAATCTCTTTAACAATTCCTCATTAAGAGGCATCTTTTGCTGCAAAGCTTCTAACAAGTACTTCCATGCATCCTTAGAATTTTGCATTTCATACAAAGTACGTAAATCACCTGTATAAGAAACAACCCCGTCCTTATCAAATATCTCTCTTGTATCATGATATGTAATACTATCGTTTTCAATTTTCCCTGAATTATATGCATAAATGATTTGGTATGATTCCAATAATGATAACAAATCATCCATGGTTTCACCCTTAGCATCTTTCCATTTTACAAGAATATCTTCGTATCTCATATTTACCTCGTTAATGTTTTTTTCTAGTATACCACATCATTTAATAAATCTTGAATAAATCTATAGATTCTTGAAAAACATCAGTTTTTCGGGAATCGTAAATACCAATCGAGTAGGAGGGAGATTTAATTAATCTCCCGACCTCTCACACCACCGTGCGTACCGTTCGGTACACGGCGGTTCAATCAACTTAACAAGTAACACACCTTTCGGTGTAGTAATCTAACATTGAGACTAATCCA
>JAGBJE010000100.1 GCA_017934625.1 Pseudobutyrivibrio sp.
CATTAGATATAAACGAACCGATTTTGATTAAATCTAACATAGTGACCTCCTGTCGCTACAATTGTTACACCTTTAGGGTACAAGATGCAGGATGATATAGAAACCTATGTGTCGTAGAGTTGCGATTATGTGATACTAGAGTTAAATTCTAGGAAAGATAGAATTGCCCCCATACAAAGGGGGAAGGCTTTAGTTTTCTTCCCAGAATTCTACGGCGCGCTCCAACCAGCCTTCAGCTTTGGTGTGGTGGCCGAGGCCGATGCCGTGTGGTACTCCGAAATGTTTTTCATATTGATGCTTTACCCCATTAGCCTTTAGTGCCGCGTCAAATACATCAGCATGACGGCTGGCTGGAACAAGCACATCCCACGAGCCAGAATACATAAATGTAGGTGGATAGTCTTCCTCTATATATTTTTGAACATCAAGCATTTCTCTGCCTTTTCTAATATGGCGCAGACCAAACATATAGAAGCTGCCTCTATTACTAAGCCAAATGCCAAGAAGTCCAATCCATATATTCCAGTATGGATGATGTAGCCAATCGTTAACGCAAGTCCATGGATAACCTAAGATAACAGCACCTGGCTTTTGAAGCTGATAATCCAGATATCCGAATTTGTGGCTGGCAAAGATTCCTGCTAAGTTACCGCCTGCTGAAAAGCCTATGAGTGCATAGTCATCCATCACCACATTAAATTTATCAAGGTTGTCACTAATAAGCTTTAGTGCGATGCCAAGATCCGTCATAGGTGAAAATGGTTCGCAGTCTCTTCCAGCGCTGTACTCTAATACAAATGCATTGATTCCCATTATATTAAGAGCTGCTGCAACAGGATAGCCCTCCTGCTTGGTACAAAGATGTGCGTATCCCCCACCTGGAAGTATCATTGCAAATTTCTTGCTCTTAGGATTATCTGCTGGGAAATACATAAGTCTAACATCACGCTTGTGTTTATCCTTTGCCATTTCTTCCATGGAATACACTGGCATTTGAATAAAGCGGCCTGCGGCTTGCAGAGCCTTCACTCTGGCACGGCCTGATTTAACATCATTAGAGCGATGCTCTATATAATACATTCTGGCAATTGAATATACCGTAAATACGAATGTAAGAATAAGGTATGCGATTAGTAGAGTCCTTACTGTCTCGCCAAATCCGTTTGCAAATAAGTAAATGTTTTTCATGTAAGTCTCCTAAGTAAAGCCTATTATTTTAAGTATGTTAGTGTAACCCTCATCAGTCACCTGCGGTGACAGCTTCTCCCTTGTTAAGGGAGAAGCCTAAAAAAGGTGCTACTATATTAGTAGCACCTTAATTATAACAATTTTTATCTGTGCTTGAAAGCAACTTTGATGCGCTGCTTTAATCCGTTAGGAAGCACGTATTTAAGCTTGTCCTCAGATGGAATCATCTTAGAGCACTCTGGATGCTCGCGGTAAAGCTTGATAGCATCGAATTCGCACTTGGTTGTACATACACCACAACCAATACACTTATTCTCGTCAACAACTGAAGCACCGCACTTGAGACATCTAGCTGTCTCTGTCTTAATCTGCTCCTCTGTAAGCTCAACAGTCTTGTCGCGGAATGTAAGCTCTCCGTCCACTGTTGTCTTAGATACGCCAGGAATCTGACGTGGGCTGTGATCGTAATCGCCAATCTTAAGGTTCTCTTTGTCAAGCTCGATGAAATCACGACGGTTACGTCCGATTGTAAGTGAGCTGTGTGGCTGTACAAAACGGTGAATTGAGATAGCACCTTCACGACCTGCTGCGATAGCATCGATAGCAAAACGTGGGCCTGTGTACATATCACCACCAACGAAGATGTCTGGCTCGTCTGTCTGGTATGTAAGAGCATCAGCCTTAGGGCCTCTGTCGATAACAACCTTAGAGCCCTTGAAGAGGTCTCCATATACGCTACGCTGTCCTACTGAGAAGATAACGTGCTTACACTCTACTGTGATAGTGTCGTTCTCATCATACTGTGGATTGAAACGTCCTGTCTCGTCCTTAACACGTGTACACTTCTTGAGAACGATACCCTTTACAGCGCCTGCCTCATCAACAAGTACTTCCTTAGGACCCCAACCACAGTTGAGCTCAACGCCTTCAGCCTCTACGATTTCGATTTCCTCAGGTGAAGCTGGCATGATGTCTCTGCTCTCAAGACAGAACATAGAAACCTTTTCATTACCAACACGTCTTGCAGAACGAGCAACATCGATAGCAACGTTACCACCACCGATAACAACGAGGTCACCCTTGATATCGTAAGCTTCGTTCTCTGAACACTCATGAAGGAAATCAACAGCTGTAGCTGTTCCGATAGCCTTGTCACCTGGTACATTTGGAAGGTTACCGCCCTGACAACCGATAGCTACGTAGAATGCCTTATAGCCCTGACCACGTAACTCATCAAGAGTGATGTCCTTACCAACCTCAACGCCACACTTAATCTCTACACCAAGCTCCTTGATGATTTCGATTTCAGCGTCGATAACATCATTTTCAAGAACAAATGAAGGAATACCATAACGAAGCATTCCACCTGGGTACTTGCTCTTTTCGAAGATTGTAGGTCTATAGCCCTTAAGTGCTAAGTAGTAAGCACATGAAAGACCTGCAGGACCTGCACCTACGATAGCAACCTTCTCTGTGAACTCACCCTTCTGTGAAGGAACAATCTTCTTAGGAATATATCTTGTCTCAGACTTAAGATCCATCTCTGCTAAGAAACGCTTAACCTCATCGATTGCGATAGCCTCATCAACTGTACCTCTTGTACAAGCAGCCTCGCAACGTCTGTTACATACACGACCGCAGATAGCTGGAAGTGGATTATCCTGCTTGATAAGAGCAAGAGCTTCCTTGTAACGACCCTGAGCTGCCATACGAAGGTAACCCTGGATAGCGATATGTGCTGGACAAGCTGTCTTACATGGAGCTGTACCTGTGTCATAGCAGTTGATTCTGTTAGTGTCACGGTAGTTATCGTTCCACTCATCTGTAGACCACTTGCGCTCTGTAGGAAGTACCTGCTTTGGATACTCAACCTGCTTACCATCAGCTGTGCAAAGCTTCTGACCAAGCTTAACAGCACCTGCCGGACAGTTCTCAACACACTTACCACAAGCAACACAGTCCTCAGCTGTAACGTGAGCTACATAAGCTGAACGTGACATGTTTGGTGTATTGAAAAGCTGTGATGTACGAAGTGCGTAACATACATTTACATTACAGTTACAGATAGCGAAAATCTTGTTCTCGCCATCGATATTTGTGATCTGGTGAACGAAACCATTGTCCTCAGCCTGCTTGAAAATCTCAAGAGCCTCTTCACGAGTGATGTAAACACCACCCTTATTTGTCTCAACAACATAGTCGGCCATATCACCCATAGCAATACACCAACCCTCTGGATCATCTGCACATCCCTCATCATATGTCTTTCTAGAAAGACGGCATGAACAAGGTGACTTTGCATAATGACCTTCGTATTTATCAAGCCAATGAGAAATCTTTTCTACTCCGATAGCTTCCTGCTCCATGGAGATAGCTTCCTCTACAGGGATAACGTGCATACCAATACCAGCGCCTCCTGGTGGTACCATGTGTGTAAGTCCCTCAAGTGGAAGACGGCTCATTCTCTCGAAGAAACGTCCCATCTCAGGATGCTCGTTAAGGAAATCCTGGTTCATGTTAGAGAACTCTGCAGAACCTGGTACGAACATAGGAAGAACCCACTGCTTCTCGTGAGCTTCGTTCTCATAGTTCCACTCTAAAAGACCTGTCCAGCTAGCCTTCTCTAATCTTTCTTCAAGTGTCTTCTCATCAAGACCTGTGATTTCAAGAAGCTGCTTGAATGTCTTAGGCTTTCTGATACCACCCATAGAAAGTGCAAGCTCTGCAATCTCCTTAGTAGGTGCAAGATTAGCTACTGCCCAGTACTCTGGATCATACTTTGTAATCTTCTGAAGTCCAAGCTTAATCTTAGCTCTATCAGTGATAACCTTACCAAGCTGAAGGATTTCAGGACGTAGGTCCTCATCCTTTAAATCGTTTACCCAATCAGGGTAGAAATCGCCCAAATTATCTGGTCCGATACCCATATTAATTTTTCCTCCTTTTACAACCCTTATAAATTAATTACTTCCTCAAAAAAGACTAATTATTCCATGCTGCTACCTGGTCCCTCAACCAGTTAACCCATTCGTCGAAGCCTTCGCCAGTCTTGGCCGACACAAAGATAACCTTTGCATTAGGGTTAAGCCCATGAATACGTTCTACTACTGCCTCTTTTGAAAATTCGCTAAACACAGGAAGTGTGTCGCATTTGTTGATAAGCACTACATCACACACTGAAAACATCAATGGGTACTTAAGTGGCTTGTCGTCTCCCTCAGGAACCGAGAGAATCATAGCGTTCTTTGATGAACCGGTATCAAATTCCGCTGGACAAACTAAATTACCAACATTTTCCAGGAAGACAAGGTCTAAGTCTTCAGTGCCAAATTCGTGTAAGCCTTGGCGTGTCATGTCTGCATCAAGATGACACATTCCTCCTGTATGTATCTGAATTGCACGAGCGCCTGCCTCTGTAATAGTGGCAGCGTCCACATCAGAATCAATATCAGCCTCCATTACACCGATTTTCATTTCGTCCTTAAGACGGGCGATAGTCTGGCATAAGGTGGTAGTCTTACCTGAGCCTGGAGCCGACATAAGATTAACTAAAAAAGTCTTCTGCTCCTTAATCTCTGCTCTAAGCTTTTCAGCGTCAGCATCATTATCTTCAAAGATGCTCTGCTTTACCTCAATAATTTTGTAATCTAGCATATTTGCTCCCTAAATAAAAATGAGATATAATGTTAGTAAACTCTAACTCATAAAAAGAGTTTCCTATATCTATAATATACTTAGCTGACAAATTTTTGTCAATGCCCAAAGGCGTCTCAAAGTCGCATAAAATCAAGAACAACCCAACTTTAATACTCACGTGTCTATAATTACTGTAAACTTTATAGACCAACCATGTATTGTGTACACTAATTCATTAATAGTTCATACAAAAAGGCTCCTGCAAAAGCAGGAGTCTAATAATACCAATTTTAAAATTCTTGTCCACCAGAAAGTGGATACTTATCTGTTAATGTCTTGATAATGGAACGGGCTTTTTCAATGCCTGCTTCCTTTTCTTTAATCACGATAGCGATTGCTTCTGCCACCTTATCAAAATCATCCTCCTTAAGGCCACGTGTGGTAGCTGCTGGAGTACCAAGACGAATACCTGATGTAACAAATGGAGACTTAGGATCATTTGGAATAGTATTCTTGTTAGCTGTGATATGAGCCTCATCAAGAAGCTTTTCGATTTCCTTACCAGTAAGCTCAAATGGAGTTAAATCAATAAGCATCAGGTGATTGTCAGTACCATCTGAAACAATCTTAATTCCTCTATCCTGTAAGCCCTTGCAAAGTGACTGTGCGTTCTTTACAATCTGCTTGCCGTATTCCTTGAAGCTTGGGTCAAGTGCTTCCTTAAAGCATACAGCCTTACCGGCAATGACATGCATCAAAGGACCACCCTGGATTCCAGGGAAAACAGCCTTATTAAAGTTGTACTTTTCATTAGCCTCAGCTGTTGCCATAATCATACCACCTCTAGGACCACGAAGAGTCTTGTGTGTAGTGGTTGTAACTATATCAGCATAAGGTACCGGGCTTTCGTGAACCCCTGCTGCAACAAGACCAGCGATATGTGCCATATCTACAAAAAGCACTGCTCCAACCTTGTCACAAATCTCTCTGAAGCGCTTAAAATCTATCTTACGGCAGTATGCTGATGCACCAGCAATAATCATCTTTGGCTGACATTCTACCGCGATTCTTTCCACCTCATCATAATCGATGAAGCCATTATCATTAACACCATAAGGAACAATATTGAAATAAGTTCCAGAGAAGTTAGCCTTTGAACCATGTGTAAGATGTCCGCCGTGGTCAAGGTTCATACCCATTACTGTATCCCCTGGCTTAAGCACTGCAAACTGAACTGCCATGTTAGCCTGTGCTCCTGAATGAGGCTGAACGTTTACGTATTCAGCACCAAACAGCTCCTTGGCACGGTTAATTGCAAGCTCTTCAATCACATCTACCTCTGAGCAGCCGCCGTAATATCTCTTTCCCGGATAGCCCTCTGCATACTTGTTTGTAAGTACTGAACCCATAGCAGACATAACTGCTGGTGATACCCAGTTTTCTGATGCAATAAGCTCGATGTGCTCTGACTGGCGATTGAATTCCTTTACAATTGCCTCTGCCACCTCTGAATCTGTGTTTCTGATGTCCTCAAGTGTGTACATTATTTCCCTTACCTTTCTTTATAAATACTTATCTTCGAAATCAGCCTTTGATAATGGCCTATCGAAGTAGTAACCCTGTGCTAAGTTAACGGAAAACCTTGATATTTCTTCTACCTGTTTATCTACCTCAATTCCCGTAGCGCATACCTCTATGTCTACAGCTTTTGCAAGCTCTGATATGGCTTTGATAAATGCCGCTGAATATTTATCAGTATCCATATCTGCTGCAAGACTCTTATCTATCTTAATAACATCTATAGGCATGGTGCGGATATTCATAAGAGATGAATTATCCTTACCAAAATCATCAAGGGCTATCTTACAACCACGGCTACGGATTGCAGATAAGCTCTTAACCATCCACTCAATATCATCTGATGTTAAAGCTTCTGTCACTTCAAATGTGATATTGCCTGGGTTAATATCAGTCTTTTTAATGACTGCATCTATTGTTTCCAGTATGTCCTTTTGGCTTAGCTGATATGCTGACAGGTTGATGTTGATACCATATTCCGGGAAACCAAAATCATTCCAGTGCTTGCAGGTCTTAACCGCCTCCTCAATAACATGATTTCCTATTTTATCCATAACCCTAAGCTTCTCAGCCTCGGAAATAAATTTATCTGGTGTAACTAAACCATATTCCTTAGAGTTCCATCTAACCAGGGCTTCCGCACCATGACAAAGAGGAATGCCATTAACGAATTCCATTATAGGCTGATAGTAAACCTCAAACTCACCATCGCCCTCATTTGTTGCCTCTCTAAGGGCTCTTTCCAGCTTAGCTTTCTCCTGGATTATCTCCTTTGATTTGTCATCATAATATTCTAATCTATTTTTGCCCTTATTCTTGGCGCTATGAACAGCGATATTTAGGCTTGTGAACACATCTATTGCAGAATCTATATTATCCTTAATCTTTACGCAGCCCATGCTCATGGTGCAATAGTACTCAACGCCCTCAAGAATCCATGGATTATCAAAAAGATTCTTGATACGCTTAATTATGTAATCCAGATGATCTACCACCTCATGAGAAACAAGCACAACAAACTCATCACCACCAACACGGTAACACTTTCCGTTGATTTGAGATATATCATTTATGCTATGCGCTACATATTCAAGCAATTCATCGCCAACCTTGTAGCCCATCCCCTCGTTGACGCTGGCAAAATCATCTAAATCTATCATAAGAACTGCAAATTCTGCGCCAGCCTTTTTAGCCACATGTAATTCTAAGGCAATATCCTTTTCACAGGCCTGTCTGTTAAATAAGCCTGTAAGAGTATCTTGCTTAGCCTGCTGCTCTATCTTTTTCTGATAAAGCCTTAAATCAGTAGTATCGTAGAAGGTAACCATTCTTACATTTCTACCATCTACCCAACTGATATTGTTAACTGAGATGTCATACCATCTGCCTGAACCGGTTGCTGAATAGCCATTAAGCTCTGGCTTATCATATTTCTCGTCAAATACGATATCCATAATGGCTGTTCTATCTACCTCGTTGTCAAACATCTGATTATAGGTATCGTTCTTGTAAAGCACCTCTTTAGTATTGATATCTGCCACTATTATTCCATAGCCTGCATTCTTAAGAATAACCTCTAGGGCATTATATGAGCTGGCTAAAGAATTAGTAGTAATTTTCTTAACAAGAACCGTATGTAGTATGCGTTTGATATCATTTGCAAAGCGCAAATCCTCCACGCTCCATTTTCTATCGTTACCAATCACGAAGAAGCATAGATACATAGCGGTTGCATCATTTATATTAATTGGCAAAAAGATTGCCGCTTTAATTCCATATTTAATAAAGAAGATTTCAAAAGCTTCTGGAAGTGTTGCATCAGAAGAAATGGTGTATGGCTTACCATTCATAAAAGGAAGCTCAATACGAGGTACCTGCTGAAACTTTTCCTTAAGAGATGCTTCTTCCTCGCTACACCACTCTAAAATCATATCCACACTGGTGTTATTCTCTGAAATCTGCAATAGGGCAGCATTTGTACACTTCAAATAGTTGCCTGAATCTCTGAGAATATCCTCTGAAATCTTAGAAAAAGAGTTCTCAGATTCCATAAAGCGTAAGATGTCTGTCATGATTTCATTCTTCTTAAGCTTGTATTTAATATCATGCTCGGCATCCTGCTGATGGATAAGCTGATTCTTTAAATCCTGTATTTTAATTTTTTCTGCGAAATAATATTTGGTAAGAGTCTCGATAAGTAGAATCGATTTGTCAAACGCCTCTAGCGTTGTCATTTTGAGAGCCTGTGGAAGCTGAATGCTATCAGGAATTAATTCCTTATTGATACCAAAGCAAAGCCACACGCCTAAGAATTCTCCCTTTGCCCCTCTGATTGCTACACCGCGATACATGAGATAATCTTCCTTGCCGAAGCGCTCTACAATATTTTCCGCAGTGCCATCTACAAAGGAATCCATAATTTCACGTCTGAGCTCAGAAGGAAATTCACGGTCAACAAAATCCTCCTCAGACTTTGTGCCTGAGAAGGATGTAATTTGCCCATTGGTCTTTCCAATACACATTACATACATATCATTAGATTTGCAAAATGCTTCCTGTAATGATTGCATGTCCTCACTATTAATTTCTAAATCTAAATTTAGTCTATAACCTGTGTCCATCCATATTTATCCTCGAGTCTACCCCACTGGATGCCTGTTAATGTATCATAAAGCTTCTGGGTAAGCTCGCCTGTTTTACCTCCATTTATTACAACAACATCATCCTTGAAACGGAGTTCGCCAACTGGTGAGATAACTGCTGCTGTTCCTGTACCGAATACTTCCTCAAGCTTGCCTTCGTGGCCTGCCTTCATAAGGTCATCAATTGCGAGGCGCTCTTCTCTAACTGTGTAACCCCAGTCTCTAAGAATATGAATCATAGAATCTCTAGTAACACCTGGAAGAACTGTTCCTACAGTTGGAGCTGTCCAAATCTCTCCGTCGATTTTGAACATGATATTCATTGTTCCTACTTCTTCAACGTACTTTCTTTCGTTACCGTCTAACCAAAGTACCTGTGAATATCCCATCTTTTCAGCCTTTACCTGACCTGCGATAGAACCAGCGTAGTTACCACCGCATTTTGTAAAGCCTGTACCACCTGCAACTGCTCGTACTAATTCATTTTCTACCAAAATCTTAACTGGGTCAAGACCTGTTGCGTAATATGCTCCAACTGGACAGCAAAGAATCATAAATTTGTATGATTTTGCCATATGTACACCAAGAGCTGCCTCTGTTGCAAACATAAATGGTCTGATGTAAAGTGATGTATCCTTCTCTCTTGGGACCCATGCTTCCTCTGTCTTAACCAATGCCTTAACAGCATCTACAAAATCCTCAACTGGGAATGCAGGCATGCAAAGTCTCTCATTAGAATTAATCATACGCTTTGCATTCATTTCTGGTCTGAAAAGCTGAATCTTGCCATCCTCTCTACGATAAGCCTTCATACCCTCGAATGTCTCCTGAGCATAATGAAGTGTCATACACGCTGGGTCCATTTCAATAGGTCCCTCTGGAACGATTCTAGCATCATGCCAACCAACCTCTCTATCCCAATCACATATAAACATGTAATCTGTCATGTACTTACCGAAGCCTAGATTGCTCCAATCTGGCTTTTCTTTTAGTTGCTCCCTTTTTTCAAATCTGATATCCATACTGTGCCTCCGCATTAACTCATCATTATTTTTCATTTATTATCTAACTTTTGCTTAATTGAGTCAACACTTTAACGCATTAAATTGCTAAATTTTTTATCAAGTTTTTAGCAAGTTTTTTGAACATTCTTTGAACTTTCTGAGATTTAACGCAATCGTTACTAAATCAATGCTATAATCAAAAATAATACAGATAATAGGATAGAATTTATGAACATTTATACTCAAGTATGCGGTCTTATCATAATCGCAATGCTCCTGTTTTTCTTTAAAAAACAACCTACTATGGGGCTAAGCTCTGAACGCCGCTTCGTCACAACTTTATATCTTATATTAGGATGCGTAATTCTAGACATAGCATCTTGTTATTTTATAGTATATTCAGCAAGATACAGCTCATTTATAGTTTTGCTTATCTGCAAGCTATATCTTCTAAGCTTACAAGCTGTATCATTTTCTGCACTTGCATATACTATTGCTGATATATTTGACAACTTAGGTAGCAAACATGAAAAAATGCTAGGACAGCTGTTTCAATTTTGCTTCATGATAGGATTGTTCATCACCGTGTATCTTCCAGTAGATTATTACTATGATGGAGAATCACTTTACTCCTACGGGCCAGCTGCAATAGCAACATATATTCTTGTTGCTATTTATATACTGTCTGTTATTGCATCTACCGTAATACTTAAGCCTCATATTAAACAGCGTAAGATTAACGCCTTGCTTGTATGGATGGCGATTTGGTCTATTTCGGCAATCATTCAGTTTATAAAGCCTAAGCTTTTGATTGTTAGCTTTGCAGCGTGTATAGGTGCCTTGATTATGTACTTTGAGCTGGAAAATCCTCAGGGGGCTATTTCAAGAAAAACCGGCCATTTTAGTTCAGCTGTTATTCATGATTACTTTGAATACCTGTATCAATCTGGCAAGTCATTTTCTGTAATGATGATTTCCTTTAAGACCCTTGCGGACGCAGCTACAGAAAATAAAATGCTTCGTAAAAGTATAAACATGCTTTCCGATTTCCTTTTTAATATTGAAAGCGCCAAGGTTTTCGACACAGCTGAAGGCTATTTCCTGCTTGTGTTTGAAAACAACGATTTTATGGAAAGCACCAAATTTAAAATTGCCACCTATTTTCAATCGGTGGAGGATAATCCTGATATAGCCTATGCCTATACCCTGCTTCATCCTTACTACACCATCGTACCAGACAGTTCCATTGCTCATAACGCCGACGAGCTAATGATGTTAATCACAAGCTTCATACCTAGCAATCACGAAACCATTGCTAAAAACGAAGTTATTATTAACTCTGAAACAATGGCTGAGCTTCGCAATCGAAAGCAGATTGAAAAGATGGTTATATCTGCAATGGAGGATGATAGAATCGAAGTTCATTATCAGCCTATTTATAATGTATCTACTTGTAAATACACTGGTGCGGAGGCTTTGGTTCGAATCAGACTTGTGGATGGTACTTTGGTATATCCAAACGATTTCATTCCTATTGTAGAAGAGACAGGACGAATCGTTCCTCTTTCTGACAATATTTACAAAAAAGTCTTTTCATTTATGAAATCATATCGTATTGAAAAGCTTGGCATCGAAAAGGTAGAGCTTAATCTTTCAGTTAAGCAGGGTGAAAGCCCAGTGTTTGCTTCAAGAATACTAGAAGCTATTCAAAAAGACGTAATTGACCCTAAGCTTCTAAACTTTGAAATTACAGAGACCAGTTCTCTTCAAAGTAAAGAAAGCCTTGCTAAAAATATGGAAAAGCTCATAGAACACGGCATTTCATTTTCACTTGATGATTTTGGTGCAGGGTCTTCTAATTTGAACTATATCATTGATATGCCTGTTGAGCTTGTTAAGCTTGATAAGCATCTGACGGAAGAATATTTTATTAATCCTAAGGCTCAGGCTATCGTAAAGACTGTCGTAGAAATGGCTCATTCAATGGGGCTAAGGATCATTGCAGAAGGTATAGAACGCGAAGATCAGCTAGAGGCCATGAAGGCTCTGGGAATTGATTACCTGCAAGGCTACTACTTCTCTTATCCTTTACCTGAGCATGAGTTTTTAAAATTTATACAAGAGAATAATTTATAATAGAAAGCGAGGAATATTATGCATACCTTTCAACCTTATCCAATTGACATGCTAGAATGGAATCCTATTCAAAAGGTAGCAGATGAAGGCATCGCCATAGTTGCCGAAGCTGATGGAGTCGTCAATGCAATGTCTTCTCACAATGGTGGTGTTGGTCACATGTGGGGAAAGAACGTAGTCTACGCATTCTTAAGAAACACCAGATACACCAAGGAGCTACTAGATAAGAGTGAATACTTCTCTGCCTGCTTTTTTGATATGAACGACAAAAACAATGTGCAGCTTATGAAGGTTTTAGACCAGCTTTCCGGCAGAAACGAAGATAAGCTTCATCTTTGCCATGTTAGTATTGAACACGCAATGAATGCTCCATACATTGATGATGCCAACTTTATCATTCTTTGCAGAAAAATTGCTGCTGTACCAATGACTGAGAATACTATATTGGATGAAAAGATTTTAAATGAAAATTATACAGCAAAGCATTTAGATGATTTCCACACTATGTATGTGGGAGAGATATTAGATATTAGGGCTAGATAAAATAAGCCTTCCCCCAGAGGGGGAAGGCTATTTTTTTATGCCTGTGGCTGTGCAGCTGGCTGTGCAGGTGCCTTTGGCTTTGGTGGTTCGTAAGGAACCTCTACTGAGTAGTTAAACTTCTCAGGGCCTGGCTCCTGGTAGCCTGGTGTGATAGATAAGCACTTCTTTGGGCACTTCTCTACACAATATCCACACTGTACGCAGTCAAAACGGTTGATAGACCAAGTCTTTCCTGCTCTGTCAACTGTGATTGCCCCTGGAGGGCAGCTGCGCATACACATTCCGCAAAGGATACACTGATCCTTGTTAATATCTACATGGCCTCTTGTGCGCTCTGGGTACTCTCTTGGTACAAAAGGATACTGAGTAGTAGCAGGCTCAGAGAAGAGGTTCTTTAAAACTTGTTTAGTAAATGGTAAAAATTGTCCCATTTTAGACTCCTTTCTGAATTATCGCTCTGTACAGCTGATACATGGGTCGATAGTGAGTACGAGAAGTGGCACGTCACCGTACTGGCATCCCTGCAATGTCTGTGTAAGTGCTGGGATGTTAGCAAATGTAGGTGTGCGGACTCTGAATCTATCCAAGAACTTAGTGCCGTTGGCACGTACGTGATAGAATGCCTCACCACGTGGCTGCTCTACGCGGATGAATGACTCACCATTTGGCATACCAGTAACCTTTGTATTGATTTCTGTATCAGGAATCTTAGCAACACACTGTCTGATGATATCGATTGACTGGAAAAGCTCTCCGATACGTACCTCACAACGAGCGTATGAATCGCAGTTGTTAGAAGTAATTACATCGAAATCAATATCGTTGTATGCTGCATAGCCATTCTTTCTCATATCAACGTTGATACCAGAAGCTCTCATCATAGGGCCTACAGCGCCACGACGAATAGCATCCTCACCAGTGATGATACCAACATCTACAAGACGGCTCTTAACTGTGTAATCGTTAAGGAAGATGCTTGTTGTCTCACGGATTTCCTTCTCCATATCATCAAGCTTCTTAACGAATTCCTTAAGCATATCATTTGGCATGTCCTTAAGAACACCACCGATTGTGTTTACAGAGAAAATAACACGTCCACCTGTTGATGCCTCGAACATATCAAGAATGTTCTCACGAAGTCTCCATGAATGCATGAAGAGTGACTCGAATCCGAATCCATCAGCAAGTAAGCCTAACCATAATAAGTGGCTGTGAAGACGGCTCATCTCTGCCCAGATTGTACGAAGATAATCTGCACGACGAGGAACCTCTACATTCATGATATCCTCTACTGCCATACAGTAGCCCATACCATGCATGAATGAGCAGATACCGCAGATACGCTCTGCAACGTATACCATCTCGTTAAAATCCTTTTTGCTTGTAAGACTCTCAAGACCTCTGTGAATAAATCCAATAGAAGGAATAGCAGCTAAAACCTTCTCGTCCTCCAAAACTAAATCAAGATGAATAGGCTCTGGAAGAACAGGGTGCTGTGGGCCGTAAGGTACTATACTTCTTTTTCCCATGCTACTTGTCCTCCTTTTCCATAAATGGTGTCTCTACATCGATACGATAAAGCTTGTCATGTAAATCAACCTTAATGTTTTCTACGTTAAGTCCCCAAAGCTCGTGCATCTCGTTCTCATAATAGATAGCTGACTTGTAAACACGAGAGATTGATGGAACCTCCTCATCCTTTTCAACGATGAGTCTATAGTTTGCGAAATCATATCCATTTGCAAATGAATATGTTACCTCGTAATGATTTTCTGCCTTAGGGAAAGAGCAGCAAATCTGGCAAAGTCTCCAAAGAGCATTCTTCTTTTCCATGATAACCTGGAGGAGCTCAGCCTTATCAATTAAATATAAATCTTTTTTAATCTCTTGCATATTTTCCTCCTACTTTTCAGCTGCCTTAAGAGCCTCAGCCTTCTCCTTGAAGAGTGCTACGCCCTTAACAACACCATCGATGATTGACTCTGGACGAGCTGCACATCCTGGAACATAGATATCAACAGGAATAACTGTGTCTGCTCCACCCTTGATGTTGTAGCATTCCTTGAAAATTCCGCCTGTACATGCACATGTACCAACAGCGATAACTACCTTTGGCTGTGGCATCTGCTCATAAATCTGCTTAACAACAGATTCGTTCTGAGAGTTGATACCACCAGTAATAAGGAAAATATCAGCATGCATTGGGTTACCTGTGTTGATAACACCGAAACGCTCCACGTCGTAAACTGGAGTAGTACATGCCAAAACCTCTATATCACATCCATTACAGCTACTTCCATCATAGTGGAGTAGCCATGGTGATTTATGTATTGTACTCATTTCTATTCCTCCTATTAATAAACATTAACCCATAATAATCTCTAGTAAGAAGAGATTCATGCCTGCTGCGATGATTGTAACGCCCCAAGCAAGCTTAAGCATAAGCTGCCACTTAACTCTCGCTGATGTATTGTCGATGAGAATCTCAAGGAACCATACAACAAGGATAGCAATAATAGCACCTACAATAGAAACAGGGTTTGAGTTAAGGAAGAATAATCCAACTATACCAAGTAAGATGGCATTCTCATACCACTCGGCAAGTGTAACCATTCCGTATTCCTTACCAACCATCTCTGAAGTAACACCCTTGATAACTTCCTGATGTGCATGATGACTAGTTGCAATATCAAATGGTGACTTTCTAAACTTGATTGTAAGAATAAATACAAATCCTACGAAAAATCCTGGTAAGTAAACAATGTTAGAAATTGCAGAGCCTGCAATGATTTCGTTAACATTGAATGTCTTTGTTGCAAGGTAGAAACCAACAGCAACAAGTAATTCCATTGGCTCACATGACATAATCTGAACAAGCTCTCTGTGAGTACCCTGAGCAGAGTATGGTGAGTGAGTTGATGTTGAAGCAAGGATTAAGAACATTGCTGCTGTAGAAAGTGAAAATACAACAAGCAATATATCAAATCCACCAAAGAAAAGGATACCTGACAAAACAATGAATACTAAGTATGAACGAATCATAAATAGCTGTGACTTGTTAGCTGTTAAAAATTCCTTTTCGAATAACTTCTTTAAATCGAAGAATGGCTGCAATACAGATGGTCCTCTTCTTCCCTGCATACGAGCAGAAATCTTTCTATCAAAGCCATCTAATAAACCGATAACGAAAGGTGCAAGGATTACATAAAGTACTGCAATAATAATACGTTCTGTCATTAGAATGCACCTCCTATCACAATAATCATGTATACAATGATGATGAATGTTGAAATCATAATTGCTGGTGTGAATAACTTCTTCTCACCCATGATGTCTTCCATGTAGAAGTTAGAGATGTGCATCTCCTTAGGGTCACCTGTTGATGAAACGAAGTTGAAGTTATCACCACAGTTAGCACCACCCATGTATGTAATAACTTCTTTAGCCTTAGAATTCTTTGTCATTAAGTAGTTAATGAATGGAATTACAAATACGCCAACAAGTAATACGATCATGATAACAATATTCTGGTATGAGATAACCTGTACATCTGTACCGAACATCTCATTTGTCATTGGCTTAAGCACGTTAGCTGAAAGCCATGGGAATCCAAGAATAAGAGCAACCATCATGATTGCGTGGAAGAACATTGAGATGTACTCGTTCTTCTTTGTAAGGTCTCTTGACTTCTCCTTACCAGAAGCGCCAAGAATCTTTGACATCCACTTTGTCCAGTAGAACATTGTTGTAGCTGAACCGAAGCAAATGAAAAGTACCATAAGTGTTGATACATATACTGAGCTTGTATCGATGAATGCCTTAAGTGCTGCCCACTTAGAAATAAGCATACCAAATGGAGCAAGGAACATTCCTGCGATACCAATCATAAGTACAACTGCAAGCTTAGGGAAGAGTGAAATCAATCCCTGCATATCCTCAACATCACGGCTACCTGTTGTGTTTTCGATAGCACCAACGCACTGGAAGAGCATTGACTTAGATACTGCGTGGAAAATTACAAGGAATACTGCTGCCCAGATTGTTTCCTCATAACCACAGCCTGTACATGCAACGATAAGACCAAGGTTAGAGATTGTAGAGTAAGCAAGTACCTTCTTTCCGTCTGAAACTGAAATAGCAAGGCAAGATGCTGCAAGGAATGTGAAGCCACCAATAAGGGCTACCATGTTACCTACATAGTTATCAGCCATTGCCATTGAAATACGAATAAGAAGATATACACCAGCCTTAACCATTGTTGCACTGTGAAGAAGTGCTGATGAAGGTGTAGGTGCTACCATGGCGCCAAGTAACCATCCTGAGAATGGGAACTGAGCTGACTTTGTAAGTGCTGCAAATGCAAGGCAAGCGATTGGAAGTAAGCATAATGTACCAGGAATGCCCATATACTTGCTAACAATTGCAATATCAATAAGATCGTAAAGATTAACAGTTTTGAATACTAAAATACCAATTGCGATTGCTGCTGCAATACCGCAACCACCAAGAAGGTTCATCCATAAAGCCTTGAATGAATTGTTGATTGCCTCCTCTGTACGAGTGTAACCAATGAGCAAGAATGATGTAACTGATGTGATTTCCCAGAAGAAATACATCCAGATAAGACTCTGTGAAAATACAAGGCCAAACATTGCTCCAAAGAATACGAAAATCATTGCAAGGAAGAAGCTACGTCTGTCTGTAAGCTCCTTGTGATGATGGATGTGATAACCATGCATGTAACCTACAGCATAGATGCCGATTAATGAACCTACTACACCGATGATAAGAATCATAACAAGTGTAAGCCAGTCAAAACGAAGGGCTGGAAGCTCTTTAACCTCTGGTCCAAAAAGCTCAAGTGCTGCAACAAGTAATGTCTGTACTATTGCGAGCAGTGAAATAACCCCCTTCTTGTACTTGAATGAAAGATATGTGATAAGACACATCAAGAAGATATCGCCAACTAAGATTACTTCATCGAAGACCTCTCTATATGGCAAATCAAAACTCGTGGTCTGGCCACCAGCCATAAACCACTTAAATGCTGTGAAAACCGAAAGTGCAATAACGATTCCACAACCGAGATAGACGAAGAATGCTCTGCACTTAGAATTGTGAATAACTGCAGGCAAAATCGCCCAGAGAAATGGTAAACAGATCAAAGCTGCTACTAACATTTCCATCCTTATTTCCTCCTTTTTACTTTAGCTCCCTTTAATATATAATAAATTCCCCAAAGGGAAATTAGAGCCCAATTTGTTCATTATTTCACAAACTATACTATACCACAAATTATAGGCTTCTGATTAGCTTTTACAGGTTTTTCACAGTTTTTATTTAGGTACAAAATAAGAAAACTGGGAACAGTATTTTCAGTGTTGCCAAATACAATTCCCAGTAATTATTAAATGCATGCACGTATGAACATTTCTGTACGCTCTCTAAGATCTATAAATGTGCCATCATCCAGCTTTACAAGGGGGCTGGATAAGGCTTTGTCATTTATCATGGTAATGATTCCACGACTGTTGTCTGAAAGCAAAACGCCTGTACCAATGTAAGACTCGGCTATGTTCTTCAAAAATACCTGTAGTATATTTTGATCATATTTTGATTTGTCCTGTCTTTCAAATTGAGCTATAACCTCAAATGGACAAATACCAGCTCGATAACATCTATCAGCCGTCATTGCGTCATAAACATCTGTTATAGCTACTATCTTGGCAAATGGGCTAATAAAATCCTTTGTCAGGCCATATGGATAACCGCTTCCATCGTTTCTTTCATGATGCTGCAAGGCTGCCAGCTTTATTCGCCTATCTATTTCCGAATCGCTCAAAAGATTGTATCCAAGTATTGGATGCTCCGCCATTCGGCCATATTCTTCAGCAGTAAGTGGTCCCTTTTTGGTAAGTATCTTCTGAGGAACAAGAGATTTTCCTATATCATGATACAGTCCACACATGGTTAATACATCAAGCTCTGTTTTATCTGTAATTCCCAACCAACCACCACAGACTCTGGCAATAATTGCTACATTCACTGAATGTTTATAGGTACTGGTATCAATTTCTTGTATATTAAGCATCATAGCCATTATACCCAGTCCAGTAGAATGCTCCTCAAAAACTGTATGTATATCCTCTAAAAGCTTTTCATCTTTAAGAGCTCCTTGCCTTTTTACAAACTCGTCTAGTATTTCCTCCAGCTGGTCCGCGCATTTAAGATAAGCCTTCTTAAACGTCGCAAATTCCTTACTGTTAATTATTCTCCAGGATTGTGTTTCTCCTATAAACTCATCCGGTGCTTCCAACTGGTATTTTTCAACAGCTTCATCTTTGTCTTGGATAGAAAGAGTCCTAATTCCATAATAACTGACATGTAATAGCTGCTGCGCTGTTATTGAAGTTCCAGCTTCAGCCAATAGCTGTCCTCTAGGACTGATTATGTTTTCTGCCAGTATCATTCCAGGCTTAATTTCTGCTACCTCAACACGTTTCATCTAGACTCATTCCTTTCTGAATTGCCGTTACTCCACTACTGTATTGTACAGTTTAATAGTTAAATTTCTGTGAAATATGTAAATAAAAAAAGGCTTCTCCCTATGGGAGAAGCTGTCACCGCAGGTGACTGATGAGGGATGTATGTAAAATTGCCCCTCATCCGTCTGCTGCGCAGACACCTTCCCCCAGAGGGGGAAGGCTCTTTTATTCTATCTCTGTCCCTTATCGTATGGGATACCCTCAGCCTTTGGAGCTCGAGAGTTCTGAGATGTAAATGCAAGTACAATAAGTGAAACGATGTATGGGAACATATTGTAAACTGTTCCAGATATTGGAAGTGCATGTAAGAATCCAATACCCATATATACATTTGAAAGTGATCTAAACAATGCAAAAAGCACTGCAGACCAAGCGATACGCTCTGGCTTCCACTGACCAAAAATCATAACAGCGAGGGCAAGGAAACCTGCACCAGCTACACCGTAATCGAAGTGCCATGTTGAGTTAGCAGCACAGATGTAGATGATACCACCAAGACCGCCAAGGAAACCTGACATAAGTACACCGATGTAACGCATAGCGTAAACATTGATACCTACTGAATCAGCTGCCTGTGGATGCTCACCGCAAGCACGAATACGAAGTGCAAGCTTTGTCTTGTAGAAGAATACGATTGCACATACAAGAAGAATTGCTGCAACTACGATAAACCAGCTGATCTGAAGCTTACCAATGTAAAATACAAAAGCATCATGGCCCCTTACATAATCAAGCTTTGCAGAGAAATCTGCACCGTTTGAACGTACTGTATTGAAGGCCTTGATAATAACTGTTGCCGCTGCTGTAGCAAGCATGTTAACCGCAGTACCAATCAAGGTTTGGTCTGCCTTGAAATTGATACACGCAACTGCTATCAAAAGTGACGAAAGCATTCCAGCAGCTGCAGATGCTAAAAGTGTAAGCACAATAATTGTAAACCTTGATGCATCGCTTGGAAGAAGAACCATTACCATGGCACCTGCCATAGCACCAAATACCATGATTCCTTCAAGTCCAAGGTTGATGATACCGCTTCGCTCTGAGAACATACCACCCAAAGCCACAAGAATAAGTACTGCCGAGAAAATAAGTGTATATTGAATAAGTAATAATAATCCAGACATTTCTTACACCTCCTTCTTTGCAGTATTGGCCGGCTCAGCATTGGCGTTAACCTTTACCTTACCTGGTCTGTTAAGTATTGTCTTGAAGAACAATACGAATCCGCATAAGTAAATGATGATTGCAATCATAAGGTCTGCAACCTGTGGATTGTAGTAGTTTGTGTTGAGGTACTGACCACCAAGTGTGATGTACTCAACAAATAAACCAGCAAATATTGTTCCAATTGGGTTAAGACCACCAAGGAATGCAACAGCAATACCTGTGAATCCCATACCTGGAACTGAAGATGCAATTTTGTAATGCTCAATACCTGTTAAGTAGAAAAGGCCTGCTGCCATACCAGCAATAGCTCCTGAAATAAGGAGTGTAAGCATAATATTTCTCTTAGCATTCATACCTGCATATTTTGCAGCTTCTTTATTATGACCTGTAGCCTTAAGCTCGTAACCAAAGGTTGTCTTGTTAAGAACAACAAGAATTACGATTGCAACGATAATTGTAAGTGGAATAGCTATTGTCATATACTGATTTCCACCAAAGAAATCCTGCATAAAGCCTGGTAATAAGCCTGAAGGGTTAACCTCAGAAATTTCGTAAGTCTCTGACTTACTCTGGTTCATACATGCCTCGCCACCAAGAATGATATTACAGATGTATAAGCCAATCCAGTTAAGCATGATACCTGCAATAACTTCGTTTACATTGAAGTATGCCTTAAAGATACCTGCGATAAGTCCCCAAATGCCACCTGCTACAATAGCTGCAAGTAAGCAGAAGAACCAATTCCATCCAAGTGCAAGTGAAGTATAAAGGCTGGCAATAATACCAACTGCATACTGTCCTGCTGCACCGATGTTAAATAAACCTGCCTTATAAGCAAATAAGATTGCTTCGGCACAAAGAATAACTGGCACTGAGTTTACAAGGAATGAACCCATGTATTTCATTAACGTCTTAGAGCTAGCTACTCTATATTTAAAGAAGTTGGTTAGGATAGCTCCCATACCCTCTGAGGCATGTTCAGCATTCATAAACCAAAGAATAATAAATCCAATTATGATACCAAGTACTGCACATAAAACTGAAGCAAGTAATGTCTGTACTCCTGGTCTTTTGAAAAAGCTCTCTTTTGTTTGCATTACTTAGCCTCCCTTCTATCATCACGCTTAGCGCCTGACATATATAATCCTAATTCCTGAAGAGTGGTCTTCTTAGGGTCTACCTCACCTACGATTTCACCCTCATACATAACTAAGATTCTATCTGAGAGGTTCATAACCTCGTCTAATTCAAGGGAAACAAGAAGGATTGCCTTGCCAGCATCTCTTTCTTTAACAATTTCCTTATGGATATACTCAATAGCGCCAACATCAAGACCTCTAGTAGGCTGAACCGCAATAAGAAGCTCATGCTCTCTGTCCATCTCGCGGGCAACAATTGCCTTCTGCTGGTTACCACCAGACATAGAACGGACCTTTGTGATAGCACCCTGACCTGAACGTACATCAAATGCGTTTGCCAATCGGTCTGAATATGCACGCATTTCCTTTTTCTTAATCATTCCACCCTTTTGGAAGGCTGGCTCAAAATATCTCTGAAGAATCATGTTCTCTTCAAGAGAATAATCAAGAACAAGACCATGTTTATGTCTATCCTCTGGAATATGGCTCATACCATGGGTGTTCTTATAACGGATAGATTTTTTAGTAATATCTTCGCCGCACAATGTAATCTTTCCGCTAGAAATGTCATCAAGTCCTGTAAGCGCCCCAACAAACTCTGTCTGACCATTTCCATCAATACCTGCTATACAAACTATTTCACCAGCGCGTACGTTGAATGAAACATTGTGAACTGAGTCATTAGAATGAATCTTACTCTTAACGCAAACGTTCTCAACCTTAAGGACTTCGTTAGTAGGCTTTGCCTCTTCCTTATCAACAGCAAACTTAACGTTACGTCCAACCATCATTGAAGAAAGCTCTTCCTTGGTAGTGTCAGCAACATCAACTGTACCAATGTACTTACCCTTTCTAAGGATTGAGCATCTGTCTGCTACTTCCATGATTTCGTTGAGCTTGTGAGTGATAAATAAGATTGATTTACCCTCAGCTGCTAAATCCTTCATGATTTTCATAAGCTCATCAATTTCCTGTGGTGTAAGAACTGCAGTAGGCTCATCGAAAATAAGAATATCATTATCTCTGTAGAGCATCTTAAGAATCTCTACACGCTGTTGCATACCAACAGTGATATCTTCAATAAGTGCATCAGGATCAACCTTAAGATTATACTTATTAGATAAATCCATTACCTTTTTTCTAGCCTCAGCCTTTGTTAAAAAGCCAAACTTGCTAGGCTCAGAACCTAAAATGATGTTATCTAATACACTAAAGATATCAACCAACATAAAGTGCTGGTGAACCATACCAATACCTAAATCTGTAGCATCATTTGGGTTGTTAATTTTTACTTCCTTGCCATCCTTTTTGATGACACCCTTTTCCGGTGTATAAAGTCCGAATAAAACACTCATAAGTGTAGACTTACCGGCACCATTCTCCCCGAGAAGTGCATGAATCTCACCACGTTTCAATTGCAAAGTAATGTCGTCATTTGCAATGATGCCCGGGAATTCTTTTGTGATATGCAGCATCTCAATTACGTAATCTTCCATCGCAATAAACCCTTTCTTTTGTGATAGTTACAATTGGCGCTTATTAACTATCTATTTGCTGATAATGCTCTCCCCTATATGAACAGCAAAACCATAAAAAACATCACGTATGACCATGATGAATTTTAAACCCTTGCTATTCTTAAAAAAAGGGAGGGATGTTTAATCCCTCCCTCTTAATGTAAAGACTTTACGGGCATTTAGTGAATATTATCATATTCCTTAACAGAAATCTCAGTAGCTGGCATCTTCTCTGTTGAGTTATCAACAGTGATTGTACCATCATATAACTGACCAACAAGTGTCTTGTAGTCATCTACTGTGAAGTTCTTCATTGACCATGTGTCTGTAGGAAGCTGTACATAGTTTACTGAAGGATCTGTACCTGATACGATACCAAGGTTCTCGATCTTTCCAGCATAGTTAGACCAGTTACCTGCAAGTAAGTCTGTAAGTGTAGACTGTACTGTAGGAGCAAGACCCTTCATAGCTGAAGTGATGCAAAGATCATCTGTACCATACTGGTTAGCAATTGTACCAGACTGATCAGAGTCAACACCGATAACCTTACCATCTACCTTCTGAGCTGCCTCGCAAGCTGATGTGTAGATACCACCACCACAAGCGAATACAACTTCTGTACCATTTGAATACCATGTATCCATCTGAGCTGTGATAGCCTCATCACCGAAGAACTGGCCACCATATACATAGTTAACCTGAACATCTGAAGCATTACCAAGCTCTACTGCTGCATCGTTACATCCCTGAACGAAACCATATCCGTAACGAATAACAGCTGGAACTGCCATACCGCCAAGGAAACCAAGCTTTGTGTAGCCTTCCTTAACAGCTGCGTAACCTGCCATGTAACCAGCAAGCTCTTCCTGGTATGTGAATGAGCAAACATTCTCAGGAAGTGTATAATCACCAAAGTCTCCTTCGCCACAGTCAAGAGCGATAATTGTTACGTTAGGATAATCCTCAGCAACAGCCTTGATCATGTTAGCAAATAAGTAACCTGGAACTACAATTACATTGTAACCATCAGCTACAGCGTTCTCAAATGATGAAATACGAGCATCATCAGAATCTGCTGTTGGCTTGTAGTACTGGAACTCAACACCGTTCTCATCTGCAAATGCCTTAGCAGCCTCGTAAGTTGTCTGGTTGAATGACATATCTGTGATATCACCAGAGTCTGTAATCATTGCGACCTTATAATCGCTATTTGTTGCTGCATCTGCAGCCCCCTCATCTGTTGTTGCTGGCGCAGAAGCTGAATCATCGCTAGATGATGAACCACAGCCAACAAACATAGTAGCTACCATTGAAGCTACAAGAAGTACGCTTAATAACTTCTTTTTCATTCTTTCATTCCTCCTATATTTTGTTTCTTTAATTTAGAAACTCATAATATAAATTATATTGTATTTCATGATTTTTGCAAGAACAATGATGACTTTGTGTCTATTTTATGTCCAAATTTTTAGGACCAAATCCATATGGTAAAATTTCTTTAAGCGTTTTTTCTACAATTTGTACATCTTCGGGCTGAATTTTGGTTAAATTATCTACATTTTTTACTTCAGCTAACAAAATTCTAAATGTATCAGGATCACCGAACTCATTTAACACCTGTCGACATACACCACATGGTGCACAAAGTGGTAAATCCTTAAGGTTATCCATACCACCTACAACAGCAATTGCACTGAAATCGTAGTAGCCTTCGCTAACGGCCTTAAATACCGCTGTTCTCTCAGCACAGTTTGTTGGTGTATATCCTGCATTTTCTATATTACAGCCTTTAAAAACTGTTCCATCCTTGCACAAAAGTGCCGCCCCAACCTTGTGGTGAGAATATGGTGTATAAGCCATTTCTCTAGCCTCCAAAGCCATTTTTACTAACTCAAAATCTGTCATTTTATTCACCTACCTCTTTAGCATTAAGTGTAGTATCATCTGCCGCAATGTATACCTTTGCCTGCTTACCCCATTTATTCGAAGGATAAAGCTCAACCACTCTCTCAAAGCACTCCAGTGCCAAATCATTCTGATCGGTCAAGCGATAGCAATCTCCTAATAAGAAAAGTGCTGCTCCATTGTTATAATTTTCATCAATATCTACAACAGTCTTAAAATTAGTGATTGCACTCTCATAATTTTCTTCTGAATAGAAGTTATTTCCATCATCATAGTAGCCCTGCATGATAGCTGGTGAAAGAGCGGCGTAAAGTGTGTCATATGCCTGCTGTCCCTGCTCTCCAAGCACTTCTTTTGTAACAAGCTGTATGTACTGGCTAGCCGTAGCACTATCTCCAGAACTGTAGTAGTTTTGTGCTGCGAAAAGATTATCGTAGGATGTGGCAACATCCTGCTTGTCATCATACGCACTTAAATCGTTCTTTAAGCTATCAATCTCTGCCTGTAAAGATTCCTTTTCAGAATTAGCCTCTGCAAGAGATTCGTTTAAAGCAAGAACAGTCTGGGAATTACCATCCTTAGCATTATCCTTAACAGTTGGAACCACTAAGAAAAAGCAAATCAAAAGTCCTAGAACAAGTCCTAAAAGTATATTCATAAGACTAGCTCTGGAATTATCCAGCATACTTCTGAAGGATTTCTCAGACATAACTACAGTATCATTTCCATCCATAAAGGATACTGTATCGTTTTTCTTTTTTCTTCTGCCAGTATTCTGTTCCTTTAATCTAGTCTTAACCTCATGAATGTAACGGATTGTCGTAGTGTTATTACCATCGATTTTAGCCGCCTGATTCAAAAGCTTTCTAGCATCTGCAAATTTAGATTCTTCTATGTACAGAAGCGCCAAAAGCTGGTGTGCTTTAACGAAATTAGAATTCTGGCTAATAACCTTCTTTAGCTGAATAATTGCAAGGTCTCTACTACCCGATTTACAATATTCTACTGCCTGGTTGTATTTTTTGATTGTGGAATTTGTCTTATTCAAGAAGCCTGGAGCATTCTCTATTTCTGCCAAATATCTATCAGCATCAGGATTATCCTCCTGCAGATTCTTCGAGATTACCCACTCATTCAAAGCCAACACAATCTCGCCAATCTGATAATAGCAAAGTCCCAATAAATTTCTTGCCCTAGTGTTATATTTATAATATTGGAGCGAAGATTTTAAAGATTCAATTGCACCTGACAAATCTTTGACCTTAGCCTTTTCCAAGCCTTGATTATAGAACACGTAAGACGTGTATATGATTTGTTTATATAGCAAAATATCGGCGCCGCAATTGTAACAAACATTTTCGTTACCAACTTCGGCACCACACATAAAACACTGCATTTATTATTCTCCACTAACTACTAAACTATTTTGTCCCGTTATTCTGTGCTGTCATATTAAAAAGCAAGTCTGTTAAATCTGTTAAATCTCTTGCTTTAATATCAGCCTCCGCCTGTTCTACTTCAATAGCAGGCTCATACTTCTTAAGTTCTTCCTCAAAATCTATCATACTTATCCACCAATTTTCACAAGCTTAACGCCTTCTTCGCTCTTTTCAATTTCGATTCGTTCATGCATATCCTGAATAGTAACATGATGGTCATCAATTGAAATATTGCTTCCGGCGTGCAATCTTCTATATACCTTTATTGTTGCACCTCGTCCAGACATAATAACTTCCTTTAATCTGCTAAGCTTTTTAGTCTCTTCAAGGACAACAGCTTCATCTCTAATTCTAACACGAAGCAGTTGCATTCTACGAGGGTCTTCTTTGTAGTTAATGCCACGCTCTTCCCCAAGCCTATCAAATTCTTCTATGCCCTTTTTAATCTTTTGAACATTGGCACTAATGGCTTGAATCTTCTTTGCCAGCATTTCATATTCGGCAGCTCTTTCTATATCTACACCAACCGCTACGTTTGTGGTAGTTCCAAAAGAATTGCCTATATCATTAACCTCTATTCCCTGGACAGCAGAAACATAGCCGCCAATAATAGAAGCATTGTTGCCATTAAGCTCTATGCGGCCATCGCAAGATACCTTGCTCTTAAAGAAATAATCAGCAGTAATATCTCCACCACAAGTAATAATGGCATACTCAATAAACTGAGCGGTCACTGAACCTCTACAGTCTATAATTGTTTTTTCATTTCCTTTGACGCCAGAAAGCAAGAACAAATCCTTACCGGCTCTAATGTCGCAATCCTCTATCAGGCCATGAATAATCACATTACCTGCAGCGTCAATTACAGCACCGTCATGCACACCACCGTGAACAATAACATCGCCGTTAAATTTAATATTTCCAGTTTCAATTCCCACATCTCCCTGCACCTCATGGACAGGCGATATAGAAATCTTGCCCTGATTAACTTCTATCTTGCCAGTAATCTTAGCTGTATAAGTAAGATTATCACTGGATCTATCAAATCCTCTACCTATAAGTGGTGGAAGATCACGCACTGGTTTAGGTTCAAGAATCTGACCTCTAACAGACATACCTCTACTACCCTGTACAGCAGGATGATATGTAGCAATTACATCTCCCTCCTGAACAGTTTCGATTGTCTTTATACTCATGTAATCAGCAGTACCATCTGGTCTGATGGTAGGCTTACGATTAACAGTTGTATCAAAATGATATTCAAAATATCCCGGTGTTCCCTGCACCTGAGCAGAGCCCTCAGCCACCTTAACAGGTCGACCGTAAACAGGGTTTTTAGATAGCTTTACAAGCATATCCTGGTCAATGCCAAAGGTAACATTTGCATTATTCAAGAACCCAAGCAGCTGCGCAGCAGTAAACTTAGGCACATCACTCTTACCATCTGGGATCTTAAAAGTCATAGTCGCTTCTAAGCCATTAGATGAGACTTGAATTTTTGGTGCAAGTGCATTAATTGGCTGAGCCATACGTCCCCCGAAATAAAAATCTGTATTTGATATAGCCGCTATAGACTATGGCAAAATAGCTAAGCTATATCAAATTAATTATAGATTTTTATAATGGATTTGTCATGAAATTTTGTTATTTTACGTAAATTTTCATTAAATTTTCACAATGGAAGCATTTTTTTAGTACTTTCCATCATTTGGAAGGCCCTTAACAGCCTTAACAACACGGCTTGTACCAAGTCTGCTTGCACCAAGATCGATAAACTTCTGTGCATCTTCAAGTGAAGCGATACCGCCTGCTGCCTTAATAAGCTTTCCGTTTGTCATGTGGTCAGCCATAAGCTTGATGTCATCAAATGTAGCTCCGCCTGTAGAGAAGCCAGTTGATGTCTTGATGTAATCTGCATCAGACTTTGAAACAACCTCGCACATCTTAATCTTCTCATCATCTGTAAGTAAGCAGCACTCGATGATAACCTTTAAAAGCTTACCCTTGCAAGCTGCCTTAATTGCGTTGATTTCAGCAAGGACATCATCATATCTGCCTTCCTTAACCCAACCTACATTGATAACCATATCTACTTCTGAAGCACCGTTATCTACAGCATCTGATGCCATAAAGCACTTAGAAGCTGTTGTTGCATATCCATTAGGAAAGCCGATTACTGTACAGATAGGAAGGTGTCCACCCTGTTCCTTAACATAATCTGCTGCCTGCTTTACAAAACTTGCTGGAATGCAAACTGAAGCAGTTTCATACTTCATACCATCATCAACAATCCCCTTAATGTCATTCCATGTTGCGTCAACACCAAGTAATGTGTGATCGCACTTGCTTAAAATGTTCTTAATATCCATTATTTATATCCTCCGTGTTTCCTCTCGCTCGTTACGTTCACAAGCCTAAGACATTACCTCCGTCGACTAACACGTCTCCTTCGGTAACGCTTAGAGCTTGTTTAACTACGAGCTATTTATACGCTAAGCGTGTAGGCATCAAGCTATTATATTACTTAAGCGAAACGTGTTGTTGAGCGAAGTAATATAATGCTTGTAGACGTAACACGCGTAGTTTCTTAACGCATAGATGCGAGACGTGCCTCAACCTGAGCCATCATCTGCTCATACTTAGCTAATTTCTCACGCTCTTCTGCAACCTTTGCTTCAGGTGCTTTGCTCATGAATTTCTCATTTGAAAGCATTCCACGTGAACGAGCAAGCTCTTTTTCGAGCTTCTCTTTTTCTTTTGTAAGACGTTCCTTTTCCTTCTCGAAATCAACAAGATCCTCAAGTGGTACGAAAAGTGTAGCATCTGGAATAACAGCTGATACAGCATCATCTGAGATGCCAGCCTTATCAGCCTGAACAAATACCTCTGTTGCACCTGCAAGAGTCTTAAAGATTGGTGTAATTTCTTCAAATATAGCGCGTACATCTGCATCATCTGCTACGATGTGGATAGCTGCCTTCTTTGAAGGTGGTACATCCATATCTGTACGAAGCTGTCTCATGCCACGAACAACATCCTTAGCGCGCTCTACCTTTGCTTCCTCAGCCATAAAGTTCATTGCCTCATCAAATTCAGGCCAAGCAGAAAGCATAATTGTCTCTTCCTCGCTCTGAAGTGTACAGAAGATTTCCTCTGTGATGAATGGCATGAATGGATGAAGCATCTTAAGTGCATTTGTAAGTGCAAACTTAGCTGTCCAAAGAGCGGCATTCTTGCTAGCTGTATATTCCTCTGAGTACATTCTTGGCTTTACGATTTCAATGTACCAATCGCAGAATTCGTCCCAAATGAAATCATATACCTTTTGAACTGCTATACCAAGCTCAAACTTATCCATATTTTCAGTTACATCTTTGGCTAAAGTGTTCACCTTAGAGATAATCCACTTATCCTCTGTAGCAAGCTCTGCATCAGCTGGCTTTGTAACTTCATTGTCAGCAAGATTCATCATAATAAATCTTGAAGCATTCCATACCTTATTAGCAAAGTTACGGCTGTTTTCAACACGCTCGTTGTAGAAACGCATATCGTTGCCAGGTGCATTACCTGTGATAAGTGTAAGACGAAGTGCATCTGCGCCGTATTTATCAATAATCTCAAGTGGATCAATACCATTTCCTAAAGACTTTGACATCTTACGTCCCTGTGAATCACGTACAAGGCCATGGATGAGTACTGTATGGAATGGACTCTTTCCTGTGTGAGCGTATCCTGAGAATACCATTCTGATTACCCAGAAGAAGATGATATCATATCCAGTAACAAGTACGTCTGTTGGATAGAAATAATCAAGCTCCTCTGTCTTCTCTGGCCAACCAAGTGTTGAGAATGGCCAAAGTGCTGATGAGAACCATGTATCAAGTGTATCCTCATCCTGCTTCATGTGTGTATGACCACACTTAGGGCAAACTGTTGGAGCATCAGCTGAGCGTGCTACAACTGTCTCACCACACTTCTCGCAGTAGTATGCTGGGATTCTATGTCCCCACCAAAGCTGACGTGAAATACACCAATCACGGATGTTCTCAAGCCAGTGTAAATATGTCTTATCATAATTCTTAGGAACAAATGTAAGCTCACCTGTCTTGATTGCTTCGATAGCAGGCTTAGCAAGCTCTTCCATTGCTACGAACCACTGTGGCTTAACCATAGGCTCAACAGTTGTCTTACATCTATCATGTGTTCCTACATTATGTGTGTGGTCTTCAATCTTAACAAGAAGACCCATCTCGTCCATCCTCTTAACAATGATGTCACGAGCTTCATATCTATCCATTCCCTCGAATTCGCCACCGTTTGAATTGATAGTGGCATCATCATTAAGGATATTGATTACAGGAAGATTATGTCTCTTACCTACCTCAAAATCGTTAGGGTCATGAGCTGGTGTAATCTTAACAACACCTGTACCAAATTCCATATCAACATATTCATCAGCGATAACTGGAATCTCACGGTTTACAAATGGAAGCATTACAGTCTTACCAATGATGTCCTGATATCTTTCATCCTTAGGATTTACTGCAACAGCTGAATCACCAAGCATTGTCTCTGGACGTGTGGTTGCGAATGTTACGAAACGACCTGGCTCACCTACGATTTCGTACTTCATGTGCCAGAAATGTCCTGCCTGCTCCTCATGCTCTACCTCTGCATCTGAAATAGATGTCTGGCAAACTGGACACCAGTTGATGATACGGTTACCCTTGTAGATATATCCTTCGTTGTAAAGCTTAACGAATACTTCCTCTACTGCCTTTGAGCAGCCTTCATCCATTGTGAATCTCTCACGCTCCCAATCAGCAGATGAACCCATCTTCTTAAGCTGGTTGATAATGCGAGTTCCGTACTCATCCTTCCATTCCCAGCACTTCTCAAGAAATCCTTCTCTGCCAAGGCTATCCTTTTCAATACCCTGCTTTTTAAGGTGTTCGATAACCTTTACCTCTGTAGCAATAGCTGCATGGTCAGTGCCTGGCTGCCATAATGCTGAGTAGCCCTGCATTCTCTTATATCTGATAAGAATATCCTGCATTGTATTATCAAGTGCATGTCCCATGTGAAGCTGACCAGTAATATTTGGTGGTGGCATCACAATAGTAAATGGCTTCTTGCTGCGGTCTACCTCAGCGTGGAAATAGCCATTCTCCTCCCACTTTTTATAGAGTCTGTCTTCAAGACCCTTTGGATCATAAGTCTTTGCTAATTCTTTCATACTTTTATCCTTTCTAAAAATCACGCGGCTTCCAAATTATACATGCTTCCGTAGGGCACCCTCCATACCTTCGCATGGGAGCCCTCCCGCCGGCGTAGGTCCTTCCCATGCTCGGCACGGTGCCTCCCTACTCACGCCTGCCTAGTTCGAGTAGCCGCTTAGCTAATACTAAGACATAATTATTAGCTACCTCTAGCTAACGTTGAAACTTTTTAACATAATTAAAAAGCCCTGTGTACGGCAAATTGCTGTACACAGGGCGCCATATTCGATACGGTCGCGTTACCACCTGTATTTATCACTCATCTTATTCCTTACGGGAACGACTCGGGATGGCTTTTCCAATGTGAGCCATATGCATCACGTTGCTTTATTCACCACCTGCTCCGAAGCTACCTTCGTCAGCTCAGCTCCTAGGTCACCTTTCAGCCGGTGAGCGACCCTCTCTACAGGACGACACTGATTACTCCTCTTCATCATGGCATTTAACTTTCCTTATAATAGAAAAAATC
>JAGBJE010000101.1 GCA_017934625.1 Pseudobutyrivibrio sp.
CATCACCTTAAGTGCACCACGCTTTGTAGTGATTAATGAAGCCGCAGCATTTGCTGTAGTAAGCATTGCCATAAGAGAATCTTCATCATAATTATCGATACCAACCTCGAGTACAGAATTAAGCACTGAACCCATAAATGTGTCGCCAGCACCTGTTGTCTCGATAGTGTTTGGATTAAGGAATGGGTCGCACTTAACCACCTTATCACCATAAAGTGCATAGCTACCATCCTTACCAAGTGTGGCACACACAAGCTTAATTCCATATTTTTCCTTGATAAGCTTAGCACCCTTTAGTACGTCAGCCTCGCCTGTAAAGAATGTTACCTCATCATCAGAAATCTTAAGAATGTCACATTTACCAAAACCATAATCCATCTTTTCCTTGGCAACGCTTAAATCGCTCCAAAGTGGTGGACGAAGATTTGGATCAAAGCTTACTAAGCAGCCATTATCCTTTGCAAGCTGGATAGCCTTAATAGTGGCATGCTCTACTGTAGAATGTGTCATTGAAAGTGTACCGAAATGGAAGATTTTAGCCTTCTCAATAAGCGAAGGGTCTATCTCCTCTGCACTAAGTCTTACATCTGCACCTGGATTTCTATAGAACGAAAAATCTCTGTCTCCATCTTCGTAGGTGTGTACAAAAGCAAGTGTGGTGTGAATCTCATCGTCAAATTTTAAATTTGAAATATCGATTCCAAGTGACTTGACTGTATCAGCCAACATGTGTCCAAAATTATCATTTCCTACCTTGCCAATGAATGCTGTGGACTTGCCATATTTCTGAAGCATTGCAAGCACGTTACATGGGGCTCCTCCAGGGTTGGCCTCAAGTAGCGGATTGCCCTGCTCACTTAACCCGTTCTCAGTGAAATCAATTAATAGCTCGCCTAAAGCAACTACGTCTAATGTTTTTTCCATAATACCTCTCGCTCTAATTATTTTAGTTTAAATCATATTTGGTGATATTAATTATGGCATCCTCGTTAGTGTTAAAATAGATGCCCTCACATGAAACATCTGTAGGAAGTGATGCTGTCATAACATACTTGCCTTCCTCAAAGAAAACTTCCATGCTGTATCTGTCCATGACTATTCTAACCTTTATTGTCTCTTCTGTCCATGGGATATGTGCACGTCTTTGATGAACTATTGCGCGTCTACTTCCAGAGAACTTTCTGTCAATCTTTGCAATATTCTCCTTTGGACGAAGTACGATATCTGTATGAAACTTTTCATCAGCAGCAATTGAAATAACAAATCTGTCAAACATTTCATCAATGTTCTTAGGCTTTACTTCAAGCTCCATATCAAGGCATCTACCCTTGATTCCTTCAAATGAAACACCGCCTTTTATTGATTCGCTATCTCTATCCTTAAGGTCCTTAGTTGCTTCAACTACAGCGTCCTTGATTTCCACCTTGTTGACACGCATGTCTTCAAGCTCTTTGATTGGCCATTGGCAAATTCTTCCATCCTTGATAGAGATTTCTCTAGGAAGTGACATCTGACCAAACCATGGCTCTCTAGCATCATGGGCACCTGCTGTATCCCAGTTCTGCATCCAACCAATCATTACGCGTCTGCCATCCTTTGTAAGGATAGTCTGCATAGCGTAAAAATCGATTCCGTAATCAACAGCCTGTACCTTTTCCTCAGTGAACGTATCTGTAGCATCATCATATGCACCAATGATGCACAGGTTACCATTACCATTGTGGAATTCAAAGCCCTCTGGAAGCATATCCTGTGGACTAGTAAGAAGTACACCCTTGCCGTCTAATGTAAAGAAATCCGGGCATTCCCACATGAGACCATAGCGTCTCTTATTTTCAGCAAATATTTTTTCAAAATCCCAATGGATGCAGTCGTCACTCTTGAATAAGAGCAACTGACCACTTCCATCTGCAGGACGATTTGCCACAAGACATCTGTAAGTTCCATCAGACTTCTCCCAAATCTTTGGATCTCTAAAATCTGTCTTGCTTGAACCCTCTGGGATTAAATCCGAATTAATAACCGGATTATTCTCATATTTTTCATAATCTAGGCCATCACCTATAGCAACACACTGTGTCTGAAATTCCTTCATCTGTCCATTTTCCACAGTGCGTTTCATTACTCCCGTGTATATGAGCAAATGTCTTCCATCCTTTAATGTAATGGCACTTCCAGAGAATACTCCGTCTTTATCGTAATATTCATCTGGAGCAAGTGCTACAGGAAGGAATTCCCAGTGTAACAAATCATCACTTACTGCATGTCCCCAATGCATTGGTCCCCAATGTGCGTCATATGGATGATACTGATAAAACAAATGGTACTTATCGTTATAGATGCAAAATCCGTTAGGATCGTTCATCCAACCTACTCGTGGAGACAAATGAAACTTAGGTCTTTGCTCCGCTGGAATTAACTTTTCAAAGGCCTCCTCGTATTTTCTAGCCTCTCTCAAAGTTTGACTGTTCATATATTTTCTCTTCCTTACTATTTATATTATTTTCCTGAATAGAAATCATCGAAATACTTCTGATAGATTTCAAGGTACTGGTCTAAGCCGTAGCTATCAACCTGGTTAATGTATGCATTCCATGAATCATCTGTAATACCATCTCTGATGAACTCAGCCTTGCTTGAGTTTAAGTATGATACTAAATCTGTCTGGATTGCGGAAAGCTTTTCTGTGTCTTCTGCTGACATAAATACGCGTGGGTAAACATACTTGCAGTGCATATCATCTGTGTAGTAATCCTTGATCCAATCAAGACGATACTGTGCATCATCTGGGCATGTTACATACTTTCCGTAGTACTCATCAAGAACTGCAAGAGGACCACCAACGCACTCAGCCTCACGAACTTCTACTGGAGAAGCATCGCCAAGTGGTGCATGCTTAAGCATCTTCTCGCCATCTTCGTTCTCGCTAAGCTCGAAGATATCGAAATCATCATCTTCACCGTATGTTCCCCAGTTGTTCTGTGGAGACTGGAATGGATCATACATCTTATCAAGCCATGCGCAAACAAATGCTGGGTTCTTGCAAACGCTTGTTACTACACAACGACCTCTATCAAAACCTGATGTAAATGAACCGTTCTGAGGTGTTACATTTACTGTATCAGCCTTAAGAGCCTTAAGTGGAACGTAATCCTGAATGTTATCGATGTTAGCAACATCCCATGTAAAGCAAACACCATATCTGTGTGACTTACCCTTTGCAACGTATGTTGACCAATCCTGTGTAAAGCACTCTGGATCGATAAGTCCTTCAGCGTAAAGCTTGTGTAACCATTCAACACCCTTTCTGAAGCCATCTGTTGTTGCTGTACAAATAACCTTCTTGTCATCTGTAACTGCAATGTGCTGTCCCATATCAACATCGCCGATACCATCACCAAAACCGTTGATAAGAAGGTTAGGATCCTGGTCGTTTACGATGCAAGACATTGGAATGATGTCACCATCAATACCAAATTCCTTCTGAAGCTCTGGAGCGTGTTCCTGGAAAGCAAGTAATACCTGCTCAAACTCATCAACTGTTGTTGGTGTCTCAAGTCCAAGGAAATCTAACCATTTCTGGTTGATGAATGTCATGTTGTTACCAACTGTCTGGATTGCAGTCTTATCTGAACCAAGCTGCTCAATCCATGGAAGTGCCCAGATGTGTCCATCAGCATCCTCACACATTGTGCGGTACTCTGGGTACTTATCAAATACTGCCTTAAGGTTTGGCATGTAGTTGTCAATGTATTCTTCAACTGGAACGATAACGCCCTGGTCAGCATATCTGATTAAGTCGTTGTCGCCGAAGCCTGCTGTAAATACGAAATCTGTAAGAGTGTTGGCATTTGCCATGTTAAGAGAAATCTTGTCACCCCACTGGTCTGATGAAATTGCTGTCCAATCAACGTGTACGTTTGTCTCTTCCTCTAATCTCTTGAAGATTGTACGCTTGTTTGGATCTTCTTCAGTTCCTACAGGGTAGCTTGTTGTACCTGTAATAGTAACTGTCTCTGCAAGTGGGAATGTAAGGTTTTCCATATCAACCTTATCAGCGTTACTTGCATTTTTTCCCTTTGAACCGCAACCGGCAAACATTGTAGATGCCATTGTTACGGCAAGAGCTGCAGCCACAACTCTCTTTGCGCTTTTCATTTTCATTCTTTTCTCCTCCTATATATAGAACTGCTTTGTGCAGTTGCTAACAAGTTAGCCTTTAACCGAACCCACCATAATTCCAGCGTCAAAGTACTTCTGGAAGAATGGATACATTACAAGAAGTGGTAAACTTGAAATAATAATTGTTGAATATTTAAGTAGCTCTGCAAGGCGAGCTCTTTCTGCTGTAGACTGCATATCTGCAATCATTCCTGCATCTGGCTGGTTCTGAATCAGAATAGCTCTAAGTACAAGCTGAAGTGGCTGCTTAGATGCTGTGTTCAAATAAATCATTGCATCGAAGTAACTGTTCCACATTCCAACAAACTGCCACAGGCAAAGCACTGCGATAACTGGTGTACATACTGGAAGTAGAATTCTGAAGAACAGTGTAAGCTCATTAGCTCCGTCAACCTCGGCAGCCTCTCTAAGCTCACCAGGAATTCCTCTATAATATGTACGTGCGATAATCATATTCCATACTGAAAATGCTCCCGGAAGAACTACTGCCCACATGCTATCAAGTAAGCCTAAGTTACTGATAAGCAAGTATGTAGGAATCAATCCACCGCCGAAGAACATTGTTATCATAAAGATAACATTGAAAAACTTTCTTCCTTTAAAATCCTCTAAAGACATTGGGTAGGCACATAGCATAGTTATAGCTACTGATAGGAAGGTAAACACTAATGAATAAATCACTGCATTTTTAAAGCCTACCCAAATCTGTCCATTGGAAATGACTCTTTCATAAGCGGTAAGAGTCCATTTATCTAAATCAAAGGTAATACCTGCATTTTGAAGTGTTATAGGATCCATGAATGATGCTATAACGATGTATACCATAGGAATGATGATTGCTAAAACAAAAAGAGCAAGTATCACATATCCTACAAGTAAAAATGCTTTGTCCCCAGCTGAGTATCGTGAGAACGCGCTTTTTTTCTTTTTCTTTGCTTCCATTTCTTCCTCCCGATTATAGTCCCTGACCATCGTTCATCTTTTCAACAACCTTGTTAACTGTAATCAGCAAGATTAAGTTGATAACTGTGTTGAACAAACCAACGGCTGTTGAATAACTATAGTTTCCGTCTAGCAAACCTTTCTTATATACATAGGTTGCAATGATTTCTGATGCACCAAGGTTCAAATCTGTCTGAAGTGCATAAGCCTTTTCGAAGCCGATGCTCATGATGTTACCAGCCTGTAAGATGAACTGGATAACAACCATATCCTTAATAGCTGGCCACTCTACAGCCTTAATCTGCTGGAAGATGTTAGCTCCATCGATCTGAGCTGCTTCCTTTAATTCCTGGCTGGCATTTGCAAGTGATGCTGTGTACATGATTGATGCCCAACCAGCTCCCTGCCAGATACCACTGATGATGTAGATTGGTCTAAATGCTTCAGGCAAAGTTAAGAAGTTGATTGTTGTATGAAACATCATATTAACCGGGCCTGTAACTGAAAGAAGAATTCTAACCATACCACAAAGTACAATAACTGATATGAAGTTTGGCATGTAAAGTACCAATTGAATCTTCTGTTTAATCTTGCTACTTTCTATTCTATTAAGAAGAAGTGCCAAGATGATCGGAACCGGGAAGCCCCACAACAATCCAAATACACTAAGCTTTAATGTATTAACAAGATAAGACATAAAGTCTGGTGAAGATAAGAATTGTTTGAAATATTCAAGTCCTACCCATTCACTTCCAAAGAATCCTTTAAAAGGACTGTACTTTTCAAAAGCAATCAATATACCGCCCATTGGCAGGTATTTAAATATGATTGTAAGTAACAATGCTGGTCCTAAAAAGAACACATATAATCTCCAGTGATGCATAACGTAAGTTAGAGTGTTATGCAGTTTTCCTTCCTTTTCCATTCATCCTCCTCAAAATATCACATTTTATATTGTGCATTTGCACAAGTTGATTATTCATAAATCATACCACGTTTTACATTTGTGTCAATGTGTTTTTGTTTATTTGTAAAAATATGACAAGGATTTTGAGTTGTTTTTGTAACAATTTTCACATAGATTTTTACATTTGACAAATAAGTTTTTACATTTTATAATTTACAGGTGACTAAAACAATGGATTTTATTTTTTTGAGTTTTTACATATTAATAGTAGGAGAATATAATGGCAAATAAAGTTACTATTCAAGATATTGCCGATGCATTAGGGGTTTCTAGAAACACTGTATCTAAGGCTATCAACAATACAGGAATCCTTGCTGACGCCACCAGAGAAAAGGTTTTAGCAAAGGCTGTTGAAATGGGTTACAAACAGTTTTCATACGCTAATTCAGTTTCAGATATATTAGGTGCTAATAATGTAAGCAAACCAGTGGTCTCTGGTGAGATTGCTCTTTTCACTGGTAATTTCCTTGGAAATTCTCACTTTGCATCTACCATGCTAGATAAGTTCCAAAATGAAATCACACACTTAGGCTACAGCATGACTATGCATCGTGTTACACCTGACAACATAGAAAACGGCACATTTCCTGCCAGCTTCGATGAAAGCCGCACCCAGGGAATCATCTGTGTGGAAATGTTTAATCAAGGCTACTGCGAGCTTCTATGTGATTTGGGTATTCCTGTTGTCTTCGCAGATGCTCCAGTAGGCAGCTACACTAAGCAGCTTCCTGCTGACATTCTTCTTATGGATAATTCCACAGGGATTTTTACACTTATATCAGAAATGGCAAGACGTGGAGTTAAGAAGATAGGCTTTGTCGGTCAGCCAGACCACTGCCGTTCTTTCTTTGAAAGATACATGGCATTCCGTAATGCTATGTTTTTAAACAACCTACCTATTATAGAAAAGTTCTGTCTTACAAATGTTCATCAACACGGCAGCGAATATATATCATATCTTTCTGATGCAATTGAAGCATTAGATGAGATACCAGAGCTTTTCATTTGTGCAAACGATTTTATCGCCTTAGATTTTATCACCTGCCTTAGAAAGTTCAGAATCAACTGTCCTGATGACGTTATGCTATGTGGCTTTGACGATTCAGCCGAATCAAAGGTAATGACACCTTCTCTTACCACCTGCCACATTCACTCTCAGATTATGGGTGGCACTGCAGCCAATCTGCTTATATCTAGAATTGAGCAGCCTGATCTTAACTACAGAACAGTTTACACTGAGACAAATCTTATCTTAAGAGAGTCTACAAGAGATTAATGGGTTTTGTGTTTTTCTGACAAAAACAGATATCTTTGCATATAGGAGTTTTTTATGCGAAATTTATTAAATTATGATGGACCGGTACTTAGATTTTTAACAAAGCTTGTATACAGCGTTTGGCTTAACATTCTCTGGTTCGTATGCTCAATACCAGTTATTACAATTGGTGCTTCCACCACCGCCCTTTGCTATTGCACAGGAAAGATTGCTCGTGATGAAGAAGGTTATATCACCAAAGCCTTCTTTTCAAGCTTTAAGGATGGATTTTTAAAGAGCACTATTATTGGATTAATTATGACTGTCCTTGGTGTGGTAATTTCTGTTGATGCTTATGTAATGTATCATCTATGCTTTACATCACCATTTTGGACATTAGTTAGCGCCATACTTGTTGTCGCTTCCATCGCTTACATTATTGTACTTCTTTGGGTATTCCAGCTTAATGCCCGCTTCGAAAATACTATAATCAATATGTTCAAAAATTCCATCATGCTTGGCATGAGATTTATCTTTTGCACTGTAATGATGGCATCAGTTTTTGTTATCATGGCATATCTTATTTACTACGTGTGCACACCTCTTATTATTTTCGGTGTTGGAACCTGCGTATTATTTAATTCCATGCTAATGAAAAACATTCTGATTCAATGCGAAGAGCAAAGCGATAATTAACTATGAAAGAAAGATTTAGAACCTTCAAACAACTTAGCGCAAAACAAAAACTACAGTACATATGGGATTACTACAAAATCCACATAATAGTAACTGTAGTTTTGATTTGCGCTATTTTTTCTATTGTAAAAACTGTTAAGCGTGCTGGCGCCGTTGATTTATATATAGCTTACGTAAATGTAGCCGTTGATAATAAGGTTACTGATGCACTTTCAGGTTCCAGCGGATTGATTGTCAGCAGCTACAAGGATTTACTTATCACCGAAAATCCTTCTGGTGAAAACTTAGAGTACGCCTACGCATCCTCTATGAAGCTGATGTCTGCCATCAGCGCAGACAAGCTTGATGTAATCATCGGCGATTCCTATGCTATGTCCTATGCTAATGGCGCTGAGTATCTTGTGGATATTGAAGACTTTGTGAGTGCTAATAATCCTCAGTTGTTGGATAAGCTTAAGCCACTATTTCTATTGGATGATAATGGCAAGGCCTATGCCATCGATATCTCAGGCTTTGCCCCATTTAAAAGCGCCGGCTACAGCGAGCCTATCTACCTGGGTATTGTTGCATCTGACAATCACGTGGATGGGAAGCTGACGCTACTTAGGGAGTTTATGTAATCCCCGCCACCCGCTGGGCCCGTTCCCCCTTAGGTAGGTGGCTAACATTGGAACAGATTTGTAGATTATCTTAATGTGAGCAATCTTGCATAACGTAGGTGTACTTACACAGCTTTTACAATTCGAAAGTAATGTATGTAGAGAGCGGACATAACATAGACTACAAAGCATAAGTATGAGCTAGATTATGCAGTATTGCTATTGCTACTACACTCGCTAACAAAAATTAAAAAGCAGGTTTTGTATATATAGCCACCGTGGCACATTCAACATCGTGTTTCAAGTGACCACTTGCGCCGCCGTCCATGGCGGCGCATGACTATATATAACAAAACCTGCTTTTTATTTTTCTAAGCTCGTTCCAAAGCAAAAGCAATACATGCATAACTAGCCTCATACTTATGCTTCTTGGAAATAACAAATATGTCCGCTCTCTGCATACTTTACTGATAGAATTGTAAAACTTTGTAAGAACACCTACTAATAAATATGCAAGATTCCACATTTAGATAATCTAAAATCTGTGACTGTAGCCACCTACCTAAGGGGGACGGGCCCAACGGGTGGCGGGAATTATTTGATACCTACGTATTCGTAGCCGGCAGCTTCCACAGCAGCCTTAATGTCAGATTCTGCAACATCAGCTGATGTTTTGAGTGTTACCAGGTTGGCCTCGTGGTTTGCTGTAGCCTCCTCAACTCCAGCGATTTTTTCAAGTGCCTCTTTTACGTGTGCTTCGCAGTGCTGGCACATCATTCCTTTTACTGTGATTTCCATAGTGTTATTTTCCTCCTTGTTGTTTACTGTATTATTAACAAGCATGTCATGGCCTAAGGTGTTCCTCATCGGTTTGTCCTTAGAGCTGTCATGCATCTTAAATAAGTTTAGCCTTAATGCATTGGTTACAACACAAAAGCTTGATAGGCTCATGGCTGCTGCACCAAACATTGGGTTTAGTGTCCATCCAAAGGCGTGTATATATGCACCTGCTGCAAGCGGAATTCCTATCACATTGTAGAAAAATGCCCAAAATAGATTCTCATGTATGTTTCTAAGAGTGGCTTTGCTAAGCCTTATGGCTGCCGCAACATCACTTAATCTGCTTTTTACAACAACCACATCTGCAGCATCTATTGCCACATCAGTGCCTGCGCCTATGGCAATTCCAATATCTGCTCTTGTAAGGGCTGGTGCATCATTTATTCCATCACCTACCATGGTAACCTTGCCAAATTCCTGAAGCTTTCTGATTACTTCTTCCTTGCCATCAGGCTTAACGCCTGATATAACTTCATCTACCCCGGCTTCCTTGGCAATAGCCTGAGCTGTCTTTTCGTTATCACCTGTCAGCATCACCACATGGATGCCCATGTTTTTAAGATGTCTGATTGCCTCTGGGCTGTCATCCTTTATTACATCCGCTACAGATATAATTCCAAGGAACTTGTTTCCCTTTGCGAAAAACAATGGCGTCTCCCCTTTGTTCGAAAGAGTGTCTGCCAGACCAAGATTTTCTTCATCTAAGCCAACATATTTTTGAATAAATTCTGCGTTGCCGCCATATATGTTTTCCCCATCGAGCAAGGCGCTTAGTCCGCTACCTGCATGGGCTTCAAAATCTGTAATATCTGCTGGCTCCATACCATCTTCAAGGCCGTGCTCTACTATAGCCTTTGCAAGTGGATGCTCTGATTTGCTTTCAAGGGCAAATGCAGTCCTTACCAAATCAACATCATCTATACCCTCTGCCTCAAACACACCTATGACCTTTGGCTCTCCCTTTGTGATAGTGCCTGTCTTATCAAGGGCAACTATCTGAGTCTTACCTGTCTCCTCTAGGGAAACTGCCGTTTTAAACATGATGCCGTTTTTGGCACCCATGCCGTTTCCTACCATGATAGCCACTGGTGTGGCAAGACCAAGTGCACATGGGCAGCTGATAACAAGCACTGAGATTGCCCTTGCAAGGGCGTAGCCTACCGGCTGTCCCACCAGCATCCATATCACAAATGTGATAAGAGCTATTAGTATAACTGCTGGAACAAATACGCCAGACACTCTATCTGCAATCTTTGCAATTGGAGCCTTTGTGGCTGCTGCATCACTTACCATCTGAATAATCTGAGAAAGTGTGGTATCCTTTCCTACTCGGGTAGCTTCGCAAACCATGTAACCGCTTTCGTTGCTGGTAGCTGCAGATACTATATCACCTACTGCCTTATCTACAGGGATGCTCTCGCCAGTAAGGGCTGCCTCATTAACTGCACTGCTTCCCTCAACTACCACACCATCTACAGGTATATTATCTCCTGGTCTGACTACAAATCTGTCTCCTATCTTCACCTGCTCAATAGGAACCTCTGTCTCTACTCCATCCACAAGGATTACGGCTGTCTTTGCTGCAAGCTTCATCAAATCCTTCAGGGCGTTAGTGGTTCTTCCCTTTGAAACGGCTTCCAATAGCTTGCCTACCGTAATAAGGGTGAGAATCATAGCCGCTGACTCGAAATAAAACTCGTCCATCAGCTCCATAACTCTTGTTGAATCTCCATTCAACTGTGCGGTCGTCATAGCAAACAGGGCATACACACTATATATAAAGGATGCCGCCGAACCCATAGCCACCAATGTATCCATATTAGGAGCCCGGTGTATAAGTCCCTTAAATCCACTTATAAAGAACTTTTGGTTGATTACCATAATTGTTGCCGCAAGAATCAACTCGTAGATTCCCATAGCAATATGGTTGCCATCTAGAAATCCAGGCAATGGCCAATCCCACATCATATGCCCCATGCTTACATACATAAGAGGCAGCAGTATAATCACCGATGCAATCAGCCTATTTCTAATCTTTGGGGTTTCCGTATCCTTTAAATCATTATCGTAA
>JAGBJE010000102.1 GCA_017934625.1 Pseudobutyrivibrio sp.
ATTATACAAATTGTATGGAGTATACTGGTATCGCAAAGATAAGCAGTTAAATAAAAAGCCCTCCGAGGAATGATATGTACCCAGAATCCTGGACACATATTTATTAATTAGGCGGAACACATGGATGCTAACCTGTATTGTGATATGCTCCCTGTCAAGTAGACAGGATAAATATCTAAAATGAGTGTTTAGAGAATGACCATACTTCGTATGAGGTATGGTCATTCTTCTATGCACACCATTTCTCTTTGTATTTATTGATTCGCTTGTTTTCTGGAATAGGATATTCTGTAGGATTTACAGCGGATAAAGCTTCCATTCTTACTTCAAGCGGAGTTTTACAGTTATAGCGTTCTTGTACGCGTTCTTCTGCATAAAACCTTAGATAATCTTTGATTGCAAATCTCAGAGAGGCTTCGTCTATGATTTCATATAAAGCATACATCTCAGATTTGATGATTCCCCAAAAACCTTCTGTTGGCCCGTTGTCAATGCAATGACCTACTCTCGACATTGATTGTTGAATACCTTGATTATCAAGTTTTCTTTGAAAGGCTTTACTTGTATATTGAAAACCTCTATCGCTATGAAAGATAGGTTTTGCATCTGGATTTGCAATAATAGCTTTGTCAAATGTTTTAAATACCAATCTATTATCATTTCTAGAACTAATAATGTACGAAACAGGATATCTATCATATAAATCGATAATGGCACTTAAATACACTTTTTTCTTTTCACCCGGTATTTTAAATTCGGTTATATCTGTTGCCCATTTTTGATTTGGTGCAGTTGCATAGAAATCTCTTTGAAGAATATTTTCAGCTACAGCTTGTGGTGTTGAAGATAAATATTTTTTCTTTTTCTTTCTGATAACAGAATGAATATTTAACTTCTTCATTATCCTGTGAACACGCTTTTTACTATAATTCGTGTGATTGAAATGATTGATCCAAGCTGTCATTCTTCGATAGCCTAAGATATGATTAAAACGCTCATCATACTCTTTGATAAGATTTGCTAGTTCAATATTTTCCTGTTCTTGAATAGGTATTTCTCTATGCAACCATTTATAATAAGCAGCTCTTGAAACAGATAAATGCTTACACATCCAGTTAATACTCCAGCCTTTGTTTTCATAAAAGTATTTAATTGCCATATACTTTGATTCATAGCGTTGTTTGCCGAGCCTCACATCCCTTCGAATTCTTTCACTTTTTTTAATAATTGTACCAACATGTCATTTTCTTCTAACTGACGCTTAAGTCGTTTGTTTTCTCTTCGTAGACGTTCTAATTCGTCTACTTCGTCATCAGTTTTGTGACGACCACGTTTATCATACAATCCTTCTTCACCAGTAGCATCATATTTTCTAACCCATGAATACACTTGATTATATGAAACATCGTATAAGCTAGCAGTGCCTTTATAATCTCTTTCATGCGATAAGCAGTATTTAACGATTGCTTTACGCTCTTCAAAAGTGGTTTTTCTTCTTGCTTCTGCCATGTAGACCTCTCTATTAGGGAAATAATCCTTCAATAAATTAGTCTCATTATAGCATTTAATCCAATTCCACAAAACTTGATTAGCTGATATACAATACTTAGCAACTATTTCATCTATTGAGAGCGTCCCTGAAAGATATAGCTCTACGCATTGCTGCTTAAATTCAAGTGAATAGGCCTTGTTACCAACATGATATGCGAAAGCTTCAATACCTTGTTCTTTATATCTTAAAGCCCACTTTCGAACTGTGTAAGCAGCGACACCATATTTCTTGGATAACTCAATTGAAGACTCTCCATCTAAAAACAATTTTGATACCATTTCTCTAAACTCTGGAGTAAATGGGGATTTTGACATAAAAAACCTCCTTAAGTAGATTTGGTTATTTACCTTGTCTACTTAAGGAGGATCATATCATTGTACAGGTGGCATCCATTTTGTTTTTGCCTGAATTCTTTTGTTATTATAATAATCTATATATTCATCAATCGCATTTGCAAATTCTTCATAAGAAGAATAATCTTTCTCATAACCATAATACATCTCATTTTTTAATC
>JAGBJE010000103.1 GCA_017934625.1 Pseudobutyrivibrio sp.
ATATTGTACAGGTGATGTGCCTGTAACAGCCGCACCATTTTTTACAGATTCATTAGTATACACATCTGAAAAATCTGCATCATTGTCAATGGCATAGTTCATGGGTTGAACGCTACTAATTGGACTATATGAACTTAATCCTCCGATAGGTGCAATAGCCATAAAAACCCCTCCAAAAGTGACTATTACAATGATAACATCTTTGGAGGGGCGAAAACCAAAATACACAAACTTTAGATATTAAATTCTTGATTTTTTCACATTATACCCCTCATCAGTCAGCTACGCTGACAGCTTCCCCCAGGGGGGGAAGCCTTTTTATCTTAGGAAGCCGGCTACAATCTGCTCCTCAGCCTCTTCTTCTGTAAGGCCAAGAGACATGAGCTTGATGAGCTGGTCGCCAGCGATTTTGCCGATGGCTGCCTCGTGGATAAGGGCTGCGTCTACGTTCTTGGCGTCAAGACGTGGAATAGCTACTACGTGTGCGTTACCCATGATGATTGCATCGCAGGCTGCATGACCGCTACAGGCTGTGTTTCCTTCGATTGCTACTTCAAAAATCTGCTCTGAATCGTCTTTGGCAACAGAACGAGAAACTACATCTGTGCTGGCATCCTTTCCATTGAGAAGTACCTTGTAATCTGATGTGGCCTTCTGGCTGCCGTGAGTCATAAGTGCCTCGTGGATAAGAAGTGTTGCTCCTTCTGCAAGCTCAGCATAGTTAGTACGAATTGTAGAATCTACACCCTTAATCTGAACCATTTCCATCTCTACATGGCTGCCCTCTTCCTGATATACGTTTGTTACAGGATTAAGGATACGAGCACCCTTTCCGTCGCCTTCGCCGTAGTGCTTTTCTACGTATTTAACCTTGGCATTCTTGCCTACATGGAATGTGTGGATACCATCATGCTGAGAATCCTGGTCACCACAATTGGAAATACCGCATCCTGCTACGATAGTAACATCTGCATCCTCTCCAACATAAAAATCATTATAAACCATATCCTTAAGACCGCTCTGTGTAAGAACTACAGGGATATGAACGCTTTCGCCCTTAGTGCCTGGCTTGATGATGATATCAATACCTGGCTTGTCTTCCTTTGTGACGATGTCGATATTGGCTGTTGTGTTTCTACCAGCGCTGGCACCGTTTGAACGAATATTATATGCACCCTGAGGTATGCCATCTAAATCAGCGACCTCATGAAGAATGTTCTTTTGAATTGCATCAAGAGTCATTACTGGTCACCTCCTAACTTTTCGCAGGCAGCTCCAACAGCTGCTGATGTGCCAAGAAGCTCAGGCAGGATTTCATCCTTAGGCCCCTGCTTCTTAACCTTGCCGTTTTCAATAACTACGATTTCATCTGCGATATTTAGGATGCGCTCCTGGTGTGAGATAACGATGATAGTTCCATTGATATCCTTGCGCATGTTCTCAAATACCTTGATAAGATTCTGGAAGCTCCAAAGATCGATTCCAGCCTCTGGCTCATCAAAGATAGAAAGCTTTGTGCCGCGGGCAAGCACTGTGGCAATCTCGATACGCTTAAGCTCGCCACCTGAAAGTGAACCGTTTACCTCACGCTCAACATAATCCTTAGCGCAAAGGCCTACCTTAGAAAGGTACTCACAAGCTGCTGCAACAGAGATATGCTCTCCTGCTGCAAGACGAAGTAAATCGATTACTCTGATTCCCTTGAAATGAACTGGTGCCTGGAATGCAAAGCTGATTCCCATTTTTGCACGCTCAGTGATATTTTTATCTGAGATATCCACACCATCAAGAATAATCTGACCACTTGTCAACTGATTGACTCCCATTATAAGCTTAGCAAGTGTAGACTTACCGCCACCGTTAGGACCGGTGATGACGATAAACTTGCCATCTTCTACTGTAAGGTCTAGACCGTCAATGATTTCTTTAACAGTATCATTTTCATCATCAACCTTGTATGTAAGATTTTTGATTTCTAACATATCTATACTCCTGTTCTATGTGCTGCACTTCCTAACCCCATGCCAGTGGTAGTTAGGAAAGACTAATTATATCAACTAATTCAGCCCTATTATATTAACATGGATTTGTAAAAATGGTAGCCTATTTTTGCAAAGAAAAGGACTACTGAGAAATCTTCTCAGTAGCCCTTAGTCAATTCTTATTTGACGCACGTCAAATAAGATTTTCTATATACTCCTGCACCCGTTTTATAGCCTGCAGTTCCTTTTTGGTGAAGCCCAGGTCGCCTGTCTCGTACGTCTCATTTACAATCTGTTTGATTCCTAAGAATGTATCACTTTCTTTTTCATCATACGCTATTGGCACATCTTTATGAGAACCATAAACAAATTTTACATTTGTATACATATTGATTTTATTTCCAGAAGCTTATCTCATCTTCCTTTAGTCCTACGTGACTTCCGATAAATAC
>JAGBJE010000104.1 GCA_017934625.1 Pseudobutyrivibrio sp.
AAACCATATTCCATACTACGATACCTCACTAACCTTTATTGGCTCAGGCACACCTTCTTCTTGCATATGCTGATAAGCCTTACATACCACATCAGGAGTTCCTACCATTCTAAGCTTGCCCTTTTCAATCCAGACAACCTTAGAGCAGTTATCTTTGATGGTGCCCATGCCATGACTTACTAGAAGGACTGTGCTTCCACCATGGATCATTTCCTTAACACGCTTGAGTGACTTCTTACGGAAGAACTCATCACCAACAGAAAGTACCTCATCGAGGATAAGGATTTCTGCTGCATCACCAGCTGTGGCAATAGCAAAACCAAGACGGCTTACCATACCGCTTGAATAATTCTTAACCTTCTCATCCATGAAATCCTGAAGCTCTGCAAACTCTACGATTTCATCATAATGTTCATCCAAGAATTTCTTAGAATAACCGATAATGGCACCATTAAGGTATACATTCTCGCGACCTGTAAGCTCCATATCAAATCCAGTTCCAAGAGTAAGAAGCTGTACCTTTTTTCTATCTACATCTACAGAACCTGATGTAGGGCGTAAAGCGCCTGAAACAATCTTTAGAATTGTAGATTTACCAGAACCATTTGTTCCGATAATACCTACTACTTCGCCCTTATGTACATCAAAGCTAACATTATCTAAAGCATTAAATTCTCTATAAGAAATATTTCTTTTCAGTAACTGAATCAAGTAATCCTTAATTCCTGAAGTGCTCTGCGTTGCCACCTTAAACTTCATCGTTACATTCTTTACAGAAATAACCACATCCGATTCACTATCTGAATCATCAGCATCATCTAAATCCTGTATCTTCAAAGAATCCTCAATGTGCTTATTGCGTCTGGCTATTCTCATAGCCTCACGCTTCTTGCGCTTCTTTTTCTTAACCAACTGCACTATTCCTACAATAATAAGAACAATTACATTTAGTAATAAAACGCAAGCCAATCCCTGAATCAAAGGATTAGTTCTTAAGGATGTTTCTAAATTCTCCAACAAATTAGTTTCTAATTTCATACTTTCTGGATTTTCACTTTCTTTAACTTCAACACTAGGCTGTGTTGTTACAACTTCAGTTACCGGTGAAACCTCATTTGTTGTCTCTTCTAATTTTGCCTCTTCTTCCTCTACTGCTTTCGCAGTATCTTCACCCTCTATGAAAACATTAACATTTGTTAAGTCTTCAATTTCCTGCCTATTGGAACCATCAGCATCGGTGGTGTAGCCATCTACAACAGAAATATATCCGTTACCGCCTGATAAGGTTTCAAATGACAGCATGTATTTTCTTCTAGAAGATAGGCCACTTCCCTCAAGGGTAATGATGCCATCTTCCTCAGAATTACCGCCCTTTATGTAGCTCATTCTGTTCTTATCATATTTAAGCTCAATATGATAATTCTGGTTTCTATCTTCAGTACTAATGTATACGCCTATTGGAAATTTGGAATCTTCTGGCTCATTGTATTCAGGTGAGCCAAAATAAACCTCAGCCCCAGCAGCATATACATTTTGATTACTAAGCATTAAACAGGATAGTATTGTTAGCGTAGTAACTAGTCCTCTAATATTATGTCTTCTCATCTTTCTCGCTTTCTTATCCAACGTTTTCTTTTGCTATATTGCAAATAGTACTTATAGTGCTTATAAGCCCATAAATGGTATTTAATTTTAGATGGTTTTGAATAAAGCATCACTGAGCCTTCATACCATCCCGATATATTCACAACGTGCCGCTGGCCTAAGAGCATACCTCTTAGTTCAATGAGCACTCTTCTAATGAAGTGGTTCTCACACAAATCCTTTTCAGTAAGATTTGTGGCAAGTACCACGTTGTTATAATCAATCACATCATCTGAAAAATGCAATCTGCCAAAGGCTTCAGCTTCTTCATATGATGGTCTAGCCATAAAACTAAATAAAACATTCTCGATTGTCTTCTGAGAATAGGGATTATTAAACAGCCCCAAAACCTCTTGAAAGCTTGAATAATATTCAAATAACTTTCCAAGATAAGCATCTATTATTATTTCTATGTCTTTCAAATACTGGATTTGTTTATCTGATATATCTGAAAGCACAGGCGAAAATCTATCCCCATCATTTTGATAACGTAATGTCATCCCATGTGGTGCTGAAAAAATACACTCAAACAGGCAATTGTTAAACTCCACTTTCTTTTTCAATGGAGATCTCGGTCCAAACAAAAATGAATGATAATCCTTTTCCAAAGCCTGAGCTGGTATTTCATACAAACCGAAATAATACCCTTCTAATGAATCCTTGGAACCCAAATACCTACGGAACACATTTAAGCTTTGCTGAATTGAACCAACCCAGCCACTGTCAACAATGGCAGCCCTTTCTTTGTCACCAAAGCCTTCATTTTCAAGGTACTTAAGAGCATTTGAAAATTCTGCCTTTGAATTATCAATTAACTGTGTTAAGAATTCTTCATCATCCTTTAACAACTCTTTAACTTCATTTAATCTATGCCTTGGAATTTGTTCATCTTTATTTATATTTAAGTAATTAGCAATCTTGGTTATAAACTGGTTTCTATTTTCCTCAGCTATACCAGCGCGATTAATTACTTTAACAGGTGTAACATCTACACCGCTTAAGGTTATATAACTTAAAGCCTGCTCAATATCTGTGTGATATAGTGGAACACGAAGTGATAACCTGGAAACATACAAATATTTACAGGTAATGTCTAGGTCGAATTCCTTAACATATTTTTCAGCAATTACATAATAAAAATATGCATCTCTAGCTAAAAAGAATAATGTCTTTATGCCACGATTTATGGCATCATTTAGCAGAAATAATACGTAGCTATTTAGTACAAGTGCAAAAACATACTTTCCAGTTTGAAAAATGACATCATTTGCTTTGAAATCGTCATTGTCTATCCTAAGATTTGCAGACAAATCATAGAGCCTTGGAGCCTTTTTATATAGGCTTTCATACTCTTTTATCTTATCCTTTTTCACAAGTAAAACTCCTAAAGCTTATACTCCATTTCTAATGGCAAATGCAATTCTATTAGGTACAAGCCAAACAATGATTGGCTTAATTACATAATAAAGCTTGTGCCATGGATTCAAGCCTATTTCCCTAAATCCCTTCCAACGTATAGAAACCTCGTCTAGCTGATCTAAAAGTCTTCGCCTATTATAGCTATCCCTGGTTTCTCTATAGCAAAGAAGATTCTCCTGCAAATTAAAACCTTTAACACCCTCAGCTGTTAAATGCATAAACAGGCGGTAATCTTCGCCTCTATGAAAATTATTTTCCCCGCCGTATGGTTTATCCATATTCATGCAGCTCTTTCTAAACATAATAGTTGGATGAGCATAAGGCTGATACTTTAAAAAGTCCTTTTTAGATGGCTTTCTCGGATATTTACGGCTTCCATATAACAGATTATCATCATCCATAAGCAATATATTTCCACCTACGAATCCGTATTTAGGGTGTTCCTCTAGAAACTTATGCTGTAATTCAAATCTGAATGGCACACTGATATCATCCCCATCCATTCTGGCCAGGTATTTTCCCTGTGCCATGCTAATCATCTTATTTAAACCATATACCAGGCCATGATGTTCTTCTTCTCTAACAAAAATGATTCTTGAATCTCTTTTTGCATATTCTTCAATTACACTAGCTACATCATTCTCAGAACCATCATCCAGGATAATCAATTCAAAATCCTCAAATGTTTGCTCTAAAATTGACTCAATAGCCTCTCTTAAATATGATGTTTTACAGTTATAAACCGGAAACAGTACACTTATCGATGGCATCTTCATAAACCTTTCTCATAATTTTCTTTGACTCAGCCTTTTCAAAATTCATGACTGATTTTCTTATCATATCTCTTTCGTAAATAGATTTATCTTTCTTACCGTAATATAAATCCTTTATCGCTTCTGCATAGGCAACCACACTGTCTTCTGTCACAAGAATTCCATTCTTTTTATTTTTAATGTATTCTTTGGAGCCTCGATTAGAAGACGCAATAACAGGCAGTCCCGTAAAAAGCGCCTCTAATGCAGCCATACCAAGTCCCTCTCTAATAGAAGGAAAGACCATAGCATCTGCAGCCTTTAGAAAAGTTCTAATCTCCAATTCATAACCAAAAAATCTAACATTATTTTCAATACCATGCTCTTTTACATATTCTTTGAGCTTTTCTTCCTGCCTGCCATGTCCAATCACACCATAGATAATGTTAGGAGCGTTAGGATTATGCTTTTTAACGATATAATCCAATGTCTCTATTACTCTCTTTTGATTCTTATTTGGACGAATCTCACCTATGGTAATCACAAAGAAATCATCATCTGTAATGCCAAGCTTTGCTCTTTCCTGCTTTCGTTCTTCCTCGTCAGTCAGCTCAAAATACTTGGAATCAATTCCCTCACCCGGTATCCGATAGACTTCATCAGCATGCATGCTCTTAGCAGCTGATTCATCCTCATGATTAATTGTGACAATTGCATTTGTATTCCTACTCATAAAATCTTCGGCCAAGTAAAAAACTTTATTCCGCAACCTGGAACCACCATTATAGAAATGAAATCCATGAGCAGTATAAATAATATAAACTCCTTTGATTCCTAGACACGCAAAACGGGCCACCATACCCCCAGTAGGAGTATGACAGTGAATCATATTTATCTTTTCTCTTTTTATGATTTCCCTTACCTGAATGATTGCTTTTAAATTATCACTAATTTCAAGTGGTTGCTGTTTAATAGGAATATCATGATAAATGATGCCATACTCATCTATAATGTCCTCACAATCCTCATATACTACATTAGTGTGATTTGAAGCATAGTGAATTTCTATCCCCATGCTTTTAAGCAATTCTACATTCTGCCTCTCAAATTTAGTCAAGAAACCGTATACCGAAGAAACAATTAAAGCTTTCACACATTTTCTCCCATTACTCATTCATTAACTCTTCTATTCTCTCCTTCGCATTTTCGATATCTTCCTCATTAGGAACCATAACGTATGCTGTCTTACTGAGAGAATAAACATGATTGTGCTCGCCTCTTCCGCCAACGCTCATTTTTTCAATATTCCACTCACCCGGATTAGATAGCTGATATGCGACCAAATCTGCTATCTCTTCAGTTGTAAAATCGGTGGCAAATGTGCCATCGCATTCTTTCATAATACCGCCGTAATTCATTAATATGCTTTTAGATGTCATCTTCTGAACTACTGACTGTATAACATTCATTTGGTTTTCACCACGCTGTACATCACCTCTTGCGAAGGAATGTCTTTCTCTGACAAATGCCAAGGCCTGCAAACCATTTAAATGATTTTCACCTTTACTAAAATGCCCTATGTTCTCTACATCAAATGCATAGTCAGACCAAACTGTGATTCCGCCCATTGCATTTATCAGACCTTCAAAGCCGCTAAAGTTTACCTTGAAATAATGGTCAATCTTAATGCCATACAGCATTTCCATAGTATCCTCAGATACTTCAGTACCATATATTCCCGCATGGGTCAGCTTGTCCTTCACACCATTTGAAATAGATAGTGGAACATAATAGTCCCTAGGTGTAGATACAAGAAGGATATGCTTAGTCTTAGGGTTTACTACCGCTAGAATATTAACATCTGAACGGCTTGTAACTGAAATATGTCCCCAAGTATCCTTTCCACTTATGTATACAATAAACGGATTCTCAGGTGTTATGATGCTTGATGCCTCTACTGCCTTTTCTATGTTTATTTCTTCTAATAATCTAAGTCCTGTTTCAAGATTCTCGCCAGTCTCGCCGTCTTCAATCATGCTTACATAAGATGTGCTAAGAATTGCTCCTTCACATTCTCCTCCTGTAAGCCCCTTAACCAAGGCTAATTGGCTTTCATAGCTTTTGAGATTAAACTCGTAGGAAGCCACCGCTTCTGGCAACTCTTCATCAGACATGTCAGTAGATATTCCTACCATTTTGCCCTTTAAATCTTCCACAGAGCTTATCTTAGAAGTCTCTAATACATACACTCCATAAGTGGTTGTTTCTGTGGCCTGATTGGCTATAGTCTTCAATGCTTTAATGCTGTTTTCGTATAGATATATACCTTCTGCGCATACCGCAAATGAGGCTATAATCAGCACTATACCAATCACTTTAAAGACTATCTTTTTACGATATTGTAAAAAGATGCCTAGTGCAAAGACGATTAATATAAGTAGAATAATAGCCACAGCGTACGAAACAGGAAGGATGCTTATACGAGTCATTTGACGAATCAAACAAGCAACCAATAATACCACAGCAAAAATGCATGCCCATATAAAAGCAGCATGCAGTCTCTTCTTTTTAATATCCTTTGTCATTACCTTGCCTTACTTTATTAAATTTATTTTTTGAATTATGTCCGCCTTAATGAAATGATTTTAGAATTGAAAATATTCTCCCTATATTTCAAAACCTTAAACATTTTAACATATAACTTTTGAACATACTAGATAAAATTTGTCTCAAAATGGTAAAATATATAGCAAAAAAAACACACAGCCTCTTCAGGCTGTGTGTTTCAACTCAAAATTTTAAATTTATAGTGCAATCGCTGTCTCAAGTGCAAGCTTCATCATTTCTGTAAATGATTTCTGACGATCCTCTGCTGGGATTTCCTCAGCTGTTACGAATGAATCAGAAATTGTAAGCATACATGTAGCATTCTTACCAAGCATGTTTGCGTTGTTGAAAAGTGCGAAGCTTTCCATCTCTACGCAATCGCAGCCGCAACGCTCCTTAACTGCCTTCCAGCCGCCCATCTCTGGTGCTGTATAGAACTGGTCTGCTGAGTGAACCTTTGCAAGCTTAGCATCGATACCAAGCTCCTTAGCCTTTGCAATAGCGATATCATTAATCTTCTTGCTAGGATAAAGTGTCTTATCCTCTACTCCATTTGTATACTTAGCAAATGTAGAATCAGAGTAAGCGCTCTCAGAAATAACTACATCAAGCACGTTAAGCTTGTCTGTGTAGCTTCCTGCTGAACCGATACGAATGATATTTTCTACATCATAAAATGCATAAAGCTCATAAGAATAGATGCCGATTGAAGGCATGCCCATTCCACTTGCCATTACTGAAACTGGAACCCCCTTGTATGTGCCTGTGAAACCAAGGCAGTTACGAACTGTGTTAACGCACTTAACATCCTCCAAGAAATTCTCTGCTACGAATTTAGCACGTAATGGGTCTCCTGGCATAAGTACTGTTTTGGCGAAATCCCCTTTCTTCGCCTCATTGTGTGGTGTTGCCATAATAATTTCCTCCTTATTAATTCATATTTGTAAGTAAATCTTACTAGAGCGTGAATCACACTCATTTGTAGTTATAGAAATAATGGGCGTTAATTGTAGTGCCCTCTGTTCTATCTAAAAATCCTTCTTGCCCAGCCGCTACCTGTGAATCATGCAAGCTCTGAGCATATGTATATGTACAGAAAAAAAGTGCATCTGTATTTGTGTTACCAGCAATAGCCTGAGAAGCCGCATATTGGCAAGCACTATTTGGCCCTTCTGCTAATATAAGAGCCACACGGCCTGATGTAACCGGCGCAAACTGCCCTGATGCATACACAACTCCTGATACTGTATTAGGAAACTTAGAACTGGCCACTCTGTTCATAACAACAGAGCCTACGGCGAGTCTTCCGGCATCGCCCTGGTTTGCTGCCTCCGCCTGAATAAGTGCCGCTAATATCAGCGTTTCTTCATCTGATGTGCTATAGCCACCTGAATATCCGCCGTGCTCACCGGCAAGCTTTTCAGCCAATGCCACCTGGGCATCCTGATATTGCTTTTGGATTCTCTTTTCGTAATCTTTAGCCTCCTGTAGCTGTTTTTCTATCTGCTCAATGGCAGCCTGTGTGTCAGCTATCTGAGAATTAGTAACATTAAGAGCTGCTGAAGTATCTCCAACCAATACTCCAAGCTGAGCCTTCTTAGTCTTAAGATTGTCCTGATATGCACTAAGCTCAAGGCCCTTTTCTTCTATTGCACCTTTTGTATCTTCTATTTCCTTTTGCGTCTTTTCAAACTTCTTTACCGCTCTCTGGTCGTATGAAGTTATTTGAGACATATATTCCAATCTTTGTAAAAACTCTGATATAGAACCGCTCTCTAGATAGTTTACAAGAGTGTTTGTGGTTCTATTTTCATACATATACTGAATGCGAAGCTTCATGCTTTCCTTTTGAGCATCAAGAGATGCCTGAGTCTTTTCAAGCTGTTCTTGAAGTGTCTCAATATCAGCCTCCACCTCAGCTATATCCGCTTCTGTTTCAGATATTTCCCCTGTTACATTAGATATTTGATTATTTAGATTACTAATCTGCCCCGAAAGGCTGTCTGCCTGTCCCTCCAGCTGTTGCTTGGTTCCCTCAACCTGTTGCTTTTGATTATTAAGGTCATCCACAGCACCTTTCGCCTTTTCCGATTCCTGCTTTAATCTATCCACCTCTGACTGAGACGCCTGAGCAGAAGATGTGCACAAGCAAAGAGCCGCAATTATCAATATTGCGAGGCATCCTTTGAATCTCTTCATTCCCTTCTCCCTATCGGCACGAGCTACTGATAGATTCTACTGCAACTGCGCCGCCTCTAGTTACTTCTATTTTCTTAAATCTAGATTTTAAAAGAGCGATAAGCTCATTATTTTTGCGTTCCGTAAGTGTGCACTCAAACAATACTGAATCATCACCTATATCTACTATTTTAACATTTCCCCCCTGATTGAAAACCTCTGCAATCTGAAATGCTTCTGTCTTACCTTCGCCCTTAAGGCCGAACACCTTAGCATAAAGGATTTCTTTCATGTGTATAGGCATAGTTGTTAAATCTATAACCTTTATTACCTCTACCATGGCATTTAACTGCTTTTTAATCTGCTCAAATGTGGCATCATCTGCCATAACAGAGATTGTCATACGGGAAACATCCTCCCTCTCCGTAGTGCCTACAGTTAGGGTCTGCAGATTATATGACTTTGCTGAAAAAAGCCCTGAAACCTTTGCCAAAACACCAACCTGATTTTCAACATATAATGCAATCCATCTATTCTTCATATCATCTACCTCAGTATCATGTCGCTAAGTGGTGTACCACTCTTTACCATAGGAAGTACTAAATCATCTGGTGAAACAATAAATTCTAAGAGGAATGGACCATCTTTATGCTCCCTGGCCTCCTTGAAAGCTGGTATAATCTGTGCCTCTTCAGTAACCCTGATTCCCTTACAGCTATAGCTTGCTGCCCAGGCCATAAAATCAGGATAATAATTGCCATCCTTGCTGGTAAGGTCTGTAATCTCATATCGCTTACCATAGAAAAGCTGTTGCATCTGGCGCACCATGCCAAGATTGGAATTATTAAATAAGCATATAATTATTTGATGTTTCTCAGACATTGCAGTAGCCATCTCCTGCATATTCATCTGGAAACCACCATCACCTGTGATAAGTACAACTGGCTTGTCAGGATTTCCTATGGCTGCACCAAGGGCTGCCGGAAAACCAAATCCCATGGTTCCAAGACCACCTGATGTAATAAACTGCTGCCCCTTATGAAGCTGAATAAACTGAGACGCCCACATCTGATGCTGTCCAACATCTGTTACGATATTTGCATCAGGGAATACTTCATTAATAGCAAGACATACATCCTGAGGACAAACACCTATCTTAGCCTTAGGCATAGAAAGCGGATGTTCTGCCTCCCACTCTGATATTTTATTAAGCCATTTCTCGCAATTGATTCTTTCTGCATATTCTGCCAATCTATCTAAAGCAATCTTTGCATCTGCAGTAACAGGAACATCTACAGACACGTTTCTTGAAATAGATGCAGAAGCTATATCCACATGGACAATCTTTGCATTAGGGGCAAATTCATCCAATTCTCCAGTGATTCTATCATTGAATCTGGTTCCGATGGAAAACAGCACATCACATTCTGTTACAGCCTTATTAGCCGCAAATCTTCCGTGCATTCCGCAATTTCCAATAAATAGTGGATGGTCCTCAGGCATAACCCCCTTAGCCATAACGGTGGTAGTTACTGGAATATTCATCTTCTCAGCAAACTCTAAAAGCTTATCTTCAGCCCCTGCAATTCTAACACCGCCGCCTGCAAGAAGAAGTGGCCTTTTGGCACTCTTTAATAATCTATAGGCCTTCTTTAGCTGACCGATATGAACTGTCTCATTAGGATGATAACCACGTATATCCACATGCTCAGGGTATTCGGGGTCACCAGAAATGGTCTGAATATCCTTTGGAATATCAATAAGAACCGGGCCTGGTTTGCCTGTTGAAGCAATCTGAAAGCCCATCTTAATAATCTTGCCCATATCATCACGGTTTCTGACGGTAACGCCGTACTTGGTGATAGAGCGAGTCATTCCAACAATATCAACCTCCTGGAAGGCATCGTTTCCTATAAGATGTAAAGGCACCTGCCCGGTAAAAATCACCATAGGGATACTGTCGTAATAAGCATCGGCAATACCAGTTATAGTGTTAGTGGCACCAGGACCTGATGTCACAAGTACAACAGCTGTCTTACCAGTGGCCCTGGCATAGCCCTCTGCCTCATGGACTAGAGCCTGCTCATGACGGCCCAAGACAACATTAATTCCCTCAGTCTTATAAAGCTCATCAACAATATCTGTAATCATACCACCAGGGTATGCAAATATTGTATCTACGCCCTCTTCCTTCAGTGCTTTTACGAACAACTTTCTTCCAGTAATATTAAGTGCCATTTTACATTCCTCATAAAGCTAACTAACGTGTGTATGTTCTAAAATAAAACTCTATATCGTAATATGTCTGTTCCTCTGATTCCTCTGCAAGCTTCCAGTCACTCATTTCATCTAAGTTAGGAAAATAAGTATCAGCATCATATGAATAATCTACGTAAGTAACGAAGGCTCTATCACATTCGTCAAGCATCATCCTGTAGATGCTTTCTCCACCAATTACATAAATATCATCGGAATTGTACTTTTTTAATTCTTCATTTAATTCTTCCTTGGAGTGTACTATTATTGCGCCCTTTGCCTCATACTTGGCATCCCTGGTCAGCACAATGTTCACCCTGTTAGGAAGTGGCTTACTATTAGGAAAGCTTTCCAATGTCTTTCGACCCATAACCACTACCTTACCTGTGGTGGTCTCTCTAAAGAACTTCATATCATCTGGGATACTCACCAGCAACTTGTTATCCTTGCCAATGGCCCAGTTTTTATCTACCGCTACTATTAAATTCATCTAATCTCCTAGTCCGGTTGTTACGCTGACAATCCTGAGTATTACTCCGTCGCGAGATTGCTCCTTGAGTAACACTCAGAATTGTCATCTACAACCTCATGAAAAATTTTATATTATACTAGACTGCTATAGGTATATTACGTATCTGCTCGCCAGCTTCGTAGCCTTCTACGATAAGGTCATCTGTGGTGAAGTCGTAGAAATTCTTAACCTCTGGGTTAAGTGAAACCTTTGGAGCTGGAAGCTCTGGGCGGCTTAAAAGCTCCTTTATTGCATCCACGTGCCTATCATAGATGTGAGCATCTGCGATAACGTGAACCAGCTGGCCTGGAATCATATCGTTTACCTGCGCAACCATCATAAGAAGAATTGCGTACTGGCATACGTTCCAATTATTAGCTGCAAGTATATCCTGCGAACGCTGATTAAGAACCATGTTAAGAACCAGCTTTCCAGTTTCCTTATCCTTAGTAACATTATAGGTAGCTGAATAACAGCATGGATCAAGATGTCCTGTAGCAAGATCGTGGAACTGATAAAGATTTGTCATGATTCTACGTGAATAAGGAGTCTCCTTAAGCTGCTTAAGAACATAATCCATCTGGTCAATCATCTCGCCCTTAAACTCAAACTTTTCACCTACTACGTAGCCATATGCTGTACCAATTGAGCCCTCTTCGTCAGCCCATTCATCCCAGATATGTGGCTTTAAATCCTTGATATTGTTAGACTTGCGCTGATAAATCCACAGGATTTCATCCATAGCAGACTTAAGAGCGGTCTTTCTAAGGGTAAGAGCTGGGAATTCTTCCCTTAAATCGTATTTATTTACCACGCCAAACTGCTTGATGGTGTAAGCCTTTTCACCTGTATCCTGCCAGATTGGGCGCACTATTTCATCCTTAGTATCTGTGCCATTATCAAGAATATCCTGGCACATCTGCTTAAAAATCACATCAGCTTTACTCATAACTATTCTCCTTCGTAAAACCTAATTACACTATCGAATAAATTTTACCACAACATATTGGGGTTTGAATAGCCATTTTACTATTTTTGCTCAATAATATATCCCTATTTCCCTTGAAAACACTAATCGTTTGCGTTACTATATTTTGTAGTTATTTAATCATCAGACCCCTCCACTTGGAAATATACAGGTCTGGTTCAGGAGAAGAAATGAGTCAACAAAAGGTAGATCAAAAGAAACACGATAAAGCAAATCGTAAATCAATTGTAAGAAAAAAGAAATTCGAAGAAATCGCTAGCCTGGTATGCGTTACAGTTATCGCTATCGCTATCGTAGGCTGGATTGGATACTCAATTTACAATAAGGCTGAGCAAGCCAAGGCAGCAAACGCAACATATGAATACAACGAAATCACTACAACTGCCATCCAGGATTATTTAAACACATTGAACTAGTCCGTCTGTGGCGTACAATTGTCGTCCGTTGTTTTAGATTTCACAATTTATACACAGTTTTATTGCTACAACGATGTTATAATGTCTTTAAGAAAAGCAAATCATATTATTATTTATACTTTTCAAGGAGGTATTTGTAATGTTTGATTGTAGTTTATTCCAAGATCTTAAGGCAGATGGTATAGGAAAAGAATTAATCGAAAGTATCCAGGAGCGCATCGAACAGCGTGAATCTCAGGTTCATGAGCAGGCTGCTACCTTGGGAGTTTTCTTATCACCAACTACCATGAATAGATAGGAAGGGCAATTTAATAGGGGTTTTAAAAAGAGATATCCGCGCTGGATATCTCTTTTTTTGTTCAATCTTAAATTTCGTCGCTACCCTTAAGCTCTTTTATTCTTCCTAGAATCTGTTTTTCGTTAAATGTAAAGAATATGCATGCACCTATAAAGCATGTAACAAAGGCTATCGCTGCTGTTGCTCTGTAGCTTTGCTTAGTCTGGGCAACTGTAACAGATGTAAACACTACCATTGCAATAGCCTGGCCCATCTTGAAAGCAAATGTTCTTGCCGCAAAGAACATTCCGCTTCTATCTTCTCCTGTCTCTAACCTAGTAAGCTCTGCCACATCTGCAACACAGGCCTGAGGAAGAATTCCAAGGATGGCCATCGGAATAGAGGCTGAAACAGCGATAATGAATCCCCAATGCAATCCCTTACCGCAGAAGGTTGTCACCATGAATACACAGGCATAGGCAAAAAATCCAATTATTATTAGCTGCTTTTTGCCAATCTTTTTAGCAAGAATATTTACAGCTGGATACAAGCAAACACTTATAAATGTCATTGTAGCTGTAAGCACAAATGTCCATGTATCGGCAATCTCCATAAGCTGTGTCTCATAGAATGCCAGTCCTGTCTGAAACAATGTTAATGCAAAGAAATAAATCACATCGCTATAAACAAAATGTCTAAATTGCACATTCGAAAATGTCTTAACCAGCGATTTAAATGGCTTAGTCTCACTTGGCTTGCTTTCAATATAATCTCTTTCATTAATATAGAAGGCTGGAATCAACATTGCCACGCAGGCAACTGAAGCCATGATTGCAACAGCCATTCTAATTGAGCCCGCCTGTCCAAAGCTTCCCTCAAGCATACCTGCCACATTTGGTAGTAAAAATGAAATCGACTGACCAACTATAAATGTAAATGAAATATAGGTAGACACATTGATTCTATGCTGTTGGGTATCACCAAGCTCTGCAATCAGCGCATTATAAGGCGTGCAGAACATTGTCATAAACAGATAAAAAATCATCAAAAGTGCAAATAGTAAGGCGTCATTTGCTGTTATATTACCTGTCTGAGGTAAGATGAATAAACCAATTGTGCAAAGGGAAAATGGAATTGCCATTGCTCTCATAAATGGAATTCTTCTTCCTCCCTTGTAATTTGCTCCATCAGACCATCCTGCAATCAAAGGATCTGTAACAGCATCAAAAATACGACCAGCTGCCAACACGAGACCGAAAAGTGTTAATTTAAAAAATATTGGATGTTGTGTGATATGAGATGCAAACAGTCCCGTATTAGGATTCTGTTCACTAGGCGTTCCCGTGTAATAATAAACCATCCAGTTGGAAACCACTCCAGAAAGCAGGCTCCAACCAAACTGCCCCAAGGCAAACACCCATAGAAGTTTGTTAGTAATAGGTTTTAGTTGTTTCATTATTTAGTTATTCCCCCTTTGAATTAAATATACCCGCAGTTATTATTATAGCGCATCTCCCCCATTTTGGGGTAAGAAATATATTGTTCATTTTTATCATTTACAGGCATCTATGGGGATTCTCCTTACAAGAGATTGCAAATTAGGTGTAAATAAGGCATTCTAATTTTAGGAGGATTTTCCTATGGATAAAGAAAAGACCGGAATGCTTATAAAGGAAGCCCGCATCAGCAAAGGCTACACTCAGGCTGAATTAGCAGCTATTATAGGAGTATCAAACAAAGCTGTTTCGCATTGGGAAAACGGAGAAAGTTATCCTGATGTGGGACTATTAGAAAGTTTATCATCATGCCTAGGTATAAGCATTGAAGAGCTTGTTGTTGGTGAACCTACTGACAATGATGAATTCACTATGAAAGAAATCAAAAGACTGCTGCGTTCCAAGCGCAAGGAATCCATAAAAAAGATTATTCCTCTATTTGCTAATGCCATCATTATGATTATTATTCTGGGAAGATTCTATTTTGCATTTCTTTCAGGAAGAGGCTATTCATGGGATTACACAAATGATTTTGCATTGCTAACAGTATGCTATTTAATTATGATATTTTTTAACTGTGGGCCGGGAAAAACTCAGATAAATAATAAGATGATATTTTCAAAGGCTCGAGTCACCTTTTCTTTATCTCTATTTGCACTCAGCATTTTTTGCATGATTATGTTTTTTGCTTTTTGTGACATTATTTTAAAGGTAATTCCAGCAGAGTATGTTGGGCATACGCTCTCTTTTCTTCTTGGTGTAATAGCTGTAATTAGCGCTGGTTTATTTGAATACATTTGGTTCATAGCCAAAAACAAATGCAATGAACTGGCATCATTTGTAAATATAGGCACTATTTTTCTATGCATTTCTTATAGAGAATGGCTCGGCAGTCTATTATCTATTGAGGTCTCATTACACTCATTGTGGATAATAACGATTGTTATTGGTGTAATGATGATTACTTCATGGATAATATCTTCGCTTTTACGATTAAATGAGAAACGTCGAGCGTTCAACGGGAATAGTGTGCGTGTTCGAAAACACTAGTAAATAGGAGGTTTGTGGGACTGTCTTTTTATTTATCCCCTTTTTGTACCCCGTATATTTTCCATATCTGTCTTAGTATTTTCTATATTTGGTAATAGTTTCCCAATTACTAGGAAATCCCATTTCTTTTAAAATCATTGTTGCAATTTCTGCTTTTGATTCTCTCTGGTATCTTTTAATTAACTTGCTCAGACTATTTTTAAACTCTTTAAAATCAGAACTATCCAATAAATACTTAAAAGAAATAACAACAGAAAATAAATCTCGTTGCCCATATGTATATTCATTTCCATTTGCATTTAAAGGGATGTTTAATTTTTCATGCAACATCAATTTAGGACAAGCTTCTCTGGTTTTGAAAGTATATAAACGTTCTCCGTGTGCACATGAATTTCTACATATAGTTACTTCTCTTAGAACGGATGCAAGTGTACCTTCATTCAAGAAAGGATACTCTTTTGAAATACAATATTTTATAGATTGTTTTTGAAGTTGATACATCTTGACAGTCTGACCAAATGTAACAGCATTTAGTAATACCCATAATGGAACATTATTATGATTAGCTTTTGCATGTTCAATATAATGATAATTTCCCTTATCTATTATAGATGTAATAACTTTAATTAACGTATTTATATCTTGCCTATTTTTTAATGTATCATAGTCATAATTGTTAACATCTAAATAATCACACTGAGACTCAGAAAAATTTTCTGTGAATGCAGTAGCTAGGTGCACTTTTAATTGTTTTTCTACAATAATAGAATACTGCAAAAACAACCTTCTAAGCGCAGCATCAAATTCGTACAACTGAACTATTTCTTCGAACTTAGTCCCATCCTTATAGTTTTTCGTGGTTTTATTCTTAAAAGCATCTTTATATCCGCAAATTAATGAATAATATCCATACTTCTTTAAAACTGTTAAGGCATATTTCTCATCAGGAATCGTAAGACCTTTCGATTTCAACTTTTCAATTTGTTCATTGTAGTTTAGATAAGGTTTATCCATAAATACTCTCCCAAATATAAAAAAAGGGAAGCTCCGCAGAGACTTCCCTGGGTCACAACTCACACAGAGATATGTGACGCATTCACTGTAATCATAATAGTCGCCACGCAACTATAAGTCAATACCTATCAGACTATATTTGTGGTTAAAATATTAATAAAATAAGCAGTTATCATTACTCTTTATCTGGAATGTTCAAACTATGGGTGAAGATATTCCATTTGTACAGTATTAAAATTTAATACATTAATCTTATATCATAAGGATGAGTTTATGCAAATAGCGGATGATGAATATCAGAATTTAAGAAGAATAAATCCAAGTTTTACTATTCCTAGTATTGACTTTCACGGCTTGTAGTTTTCTCCCCGCGTTGCTAAACTTCTCGACAAGAGAAATGGTTAGTAAAAATAAAATGAGCTGACAATTGCCAGCTCATAATTATATTAATGATTCTTAGGCACATACACAACGCATGTAACTGTACCATCTTTGTTTAGGGTATATGTCTCAATAACCAGGTCTTTTATTCCATTTTCCGATGAAGAATAACTAAAGTTCTCACTCATTCCAATCTTTCCATCAGGGAACATATCCTCAATATTCCAAAATCCGCTACTAGAAGTGCCATTAGGCATCACATAATCATAGCTAATATATCCATCTTTATCAGGCTTCACATTCTTTCTGGTTGATTCTACTGGAGTAGCATAGTTATCTATATTATCTACGGTAAGTTTAGACATAAACGTCTCTACTTCTTTATCTGATGGCAAATCTTGAATATCTTCTTCAATAGGATTTTCAACTTTTTCAATAATAGCATCAGCTGCTCTCTTATCAGCTTTGGATGGGTCAATTGGAAGAACAAATAAAGCATTAACACCATCATATTTTTCATTTCTTGATATTTTTCCAGTGGCATTATCATATATATAAGCATCAGAATTATAGAATGAGCCATCAGAAACACCTAAATATATTTCTCTGTCTGCAAAAGCCTCGATGTTTTCAACTTCCATAATACGATATTGAATGCCATCTTCAACAACGGCAAAATATCCACCTGCAGCTAATGTGAAAATATTATATTTGCTAGGGTTATAGCCCTGGATATATGGAGAAACAAGAAAATCATTTTCGCCATAACTATCACTTGAAACATCCGGCATTGCTGATCCGTCAGTTTTACTTATTCCAACAACAGCATAAGTATTGTCACTAACAACTTGTCCATCAGATGTAACCAAATGATCAGATAATTCTTTACCAGAAATCAGGCCAATCATAGCAATATCATAACCACCGCAGGATTGTGTTTCGCCACCTGCCCAGTCCCCTTGTTTATCAAAGGCTTCTGTAAGTTTTGTATCGCCAATCTTACTGGCCACATCTTTTGCTGAAAGATATTTCCAGGCTGCATAGGCCGTGCCTGAAAGTATTAAAACCATGCAAAGACAAGCTACTGCAACAATACCCCTATTCATACCTTTAAGTTTTACTACTTTATTTTTTGCTGAATAACTAGCACAACCTGCTATCAAACAATCATCAACGCCATTTATTGCTAAAAATAATTCATCTCTTTTCATGATGCTAAATACCCCTCCTTTACTAGTTCATTTTGCAACCTTCTTCTAAGTCGACCTAAAGTAACAGAAACATTATTTTTTGACATATCGAATTTCTTAGAAATCGATGATAAATCTTCTGCATAGAAGTACCTACTTAGAAATATAAATGCTTCCTTCTCAGATAAGCTATTTACAAAATCTCTAACAATAACTGCCAATTCACTACCAAGAATTTCTTGCTCCACATCACTGTGATCAGGAATGCATTCCTCTAGTTCTTCTAGGACCTCTTCAATTACTCCATTACCACGTTTTTTTGATGTCAAACTCCGATATCGATCAAAAGCTAATTCACGTGTGATTTTTGCAAGAAATGCTTTGAAGATTTTTGGTCGTGTAGGTGGTATTTTGTTCCAAGTCTTCAAGTATGTATCATTGACACATTCCTCGACATCTAGATCATCCTTTAATATATTTCCTGCTATTTTTTCACAATAATTACCGTACTTATTATCGGTTTCAGTAATGGCCATTTCATCTCGTCTGAAGTATAAATCTATAATTTCTTCGTCTCTCATGGTTTCCCCCTTGTTGTTTTATTTGTAAGACCCTTACATCTATATAGCCGAAAAAAATATTAAAAAGTTACAAGATATTATAACAATTTTAAAACAGTGCGAAAGTTCCAAAATAAAAAATAAGCAGTACCGCATTTGTGATACTGCTTATTTAAAAGGAGATTCTAGCACCGCTATTTGCTTAGGGAACACCTGATGGGCACCTAAAACACACATCAAAACTCTAAATTTTTCAACGGTTTCAAAAAATCTTTTTTGAATTGTCTTGGATTATGAAATACCAACATTTCAGAGTTAGATAGATGAATTCCGTTTGCAAGATTCTGCTTCATTTGTTCCAATGTGCATAATAAATCTGCAACTTGTGATAATCTATAGTCTTTCTGCATAGCCTCACGAGTGTCATAATCTGGCAAGACTGTAGCTAACACAATATTTAGAATTCGAGATAATTCATGCTGACCATTGTCATAGTAAAGGATAACTCTATCAAAACTATAAAAATACCCCATGTTATCCTTCATAAATTGAGACATATCTTTAGCTATTCTCGCCTGAAGTTTATAAACATCAGAAAATTCTTTTTTTGAATATAAAAAAGTCTTATATTTAATGCCACACCTCATAGCAAAAAAGAATAATTTTGTAAATATAGTTCTTCGCTCATTTGGAGTCATTTCACTATAATCATCTTCTCGCCTTATTAATGGCCTTGTGTGAATTATAGGATTTTTATAGCCTAAATTACTAAGCTCTCTATTCAGTTTTTCTAATTCAGGATTGATGTCATTAGATTGATTATGAAACACTGCTGTAACAATATAATAAGGCGAATGTTTCTGAAATCCTCCAAAATCACCTGACTCATCAATAAATATACTTAATTCATTCATAGCAAAAAAAAAGCGGGAAGTCTTCCCGCACAATTAGGTTGGACCCAGATCTTTCGAACAGCCCACGTTGGTTTCCCAACTTTGATTATATAATAGCATTTTTAAGGCAAATGTCAAGGCTCCTTAATTTTATGCATTTTTTCCGTTACATCTTGTTCTTCAGGAATAAGATGTAAATCCTTCAATTCATCTACATTTCTTTCAACGGTTTCATATACAAAGATATCAGGATTATCCTCTGCAATTAAATCTGGTGTGTATGATGCTCGGTGACATAAATCAACATTATTAAAAGAAGAACCAAGCTCTAATCTCATTGCAGATGTAAAAGAGTCACGATTTACTAACAATGTTCTTGAATCTTTGTCTTCATTATAGTATCGCCAATGACCATAAAATGATTCTTCCTCGATTACTGTGTTCTTAGCTGGAAATCCATCAATTTGCCATCCTGTCTCTTCCATCAACAGCCAATCGTCTACAGCCATCATATTTCTTAAATCTCCTTGATTAATAGCCGTATTTTTTGACTTGTTGATAATATCTGCAGATTCTATCTCTATCCCCAACTCATCTAATAAAGCTTTAGCACCAATATAACCACCCAATTCATTCCAGTGTGTATCTAAATGGAAATATGTTGGTTCCTCCGGATGTTCCTCCATATAAGAAACCAGCTCTTCATATGGCCACACAACTCGTATATCTGTGTTCTCACGCAAATAGTCTATAATCTGATCTGTACCACATAACTCAGATGTTCTTATGTTCTGGTAACTCTCCGGCATATACTCAGAATAAACTCTTTCCTTATTTGGAGCAATATATAAAACAAACTCACAATTTCTTTCAGCTAGATAATCCCTTGTTTTTATTAAATTATCTGCAATCAATTGTAATTCTTCTTCTGAATATATTTTTGTTCCCATATATTGTGAGATTGAAACACCATCGCTTGCCTTTTCGCTACTATAAAACAGCCATCCATCTTGCCCGAGAATTACTTTTTCAACTGGAGATTGACGAAAAATCTGATATGCAATTCTGCCGTTAAAATCTATTAATTCATCCCTAAAACCGATTCTATCATTGTAGTAATTATTTACTGCGTCAGCATAACGAGTTCCGCTTAAAGAGACCGTAATTGGATTGTCCGCCAATGCCCTATTATCTGTCTCAGAAACAGCTTCTTTATCCCTATTAGTAAAAATAAAAGGAATAACCAGTACTAAACTAAACACACATATTGTAAAAATGTTTACTATTTTTTTCATTATTAACCCCCTTTCTTCTAGAATTGGAAATATATAAATGGATTATAGTTTGAGCTAACCATAGATGAGATTGATATAACAAATAAAAGCATTAATGTTAACTCCTGTAATAAATAAAACAAATTATTAGCTTTCAAATTCTCATATAAATTGAGAATTCTCTTATCTCCTAATACTGTTGCACCCATAAATCCAATTACAAGAAGAGTTATTACCTTGTTATCAGCATAATATCTTAAAGGAAATAAAATATCCTCACTTGTATATGAACCATGTATTCCAAGTAATTGCCCTAAGGCAGCAAAAGCACTTATTCCATTTCCGCCATATCTAAAAAACTGCCAAGCACTTGCGGATATAAAAAATGTCACTCCCCATTTAAGGAAATCAGGAATCTTTGCATACCATCTTTTTTCTTTAATCGCTCGTTCGACAACTACGCATATCCCATGCAATGTACCCCAAATAATATAAGCCATTCCTGCACCATGCCAAATGCCCGTAACGACAAATACAATAAATAAATTAGATAATGTACGGCTTTTTCCTTTCCTATTCCCACCTAGAGGGAAATAAATATAATTTTTAAAGAAATTCCCCAGAGAAATATGCCATCTTCTCCAAAATTCTGTTATTGATAAAGAACGATAAGGGAAATCAAAATTATTTGCAATTCTAAAACCAAATAGTTTAGATACTCCAATTGCAACGTCTGAGTATCCAGAAAAATCATAATATATTTGCAATGCATATAGAATCCATCCAAACCAAGCAGTAGGTGTATCAATATATTGCCCTTTTAAAACATCAGCATGTGCTCCAAATGTATCTGCCAAAATCACTTTTTTAGCAAACCCTATTATTACCAAATTAATACCATCTACAAATGACTCTGTATTTATCTCACGTTCTTTGAGTTGTTCTTGAAAATCTCTCCATAATACAATAGGACCTGAAATAATCTTTGGAAAAAAGAAAATATATAGTAAGCAATCTGCAAATCCCCCAGCCGATGCCTTTTTCAAATATATATCAGCATAATAAGATATTACAGAAAAACTTATAAAAGAAATTCCAAGTGGAACTGTGATAGAAACATACTTATTAGAATCAATATATGTATATTGTGACAGTAATGGTGCAATTGTTGCAAAATATTTAAAATGAAATAGCACCCAAATTGTAGTTACTACTCCCGTTATTAATGGAATAATTGATATGTTTATATTTATCTCTTTTCTAGAACCATTTCTATATACTGGAACGACTAGTTCCGTCTCTCTAGTACAGTCAATCCATAAGCCAAGCAGCCATACAATTACAGAAAATAACAGCAAAATATTTGCAGTTATTGCAAGTGCCCATGAATAAAAAATAAAACTGAATATTATTAATATAAAATTACCAATCTTATTAACCGATTCACTTTTCCTCATTTTGAGATAAAAGACAAAATAAAAAGCCAACAGTATTGGCAAAAAAATAAACAGAAATGTAGTTGTCGTGAAACCCATTTTTATTCTTACCCCCTTCATCTTATAACATATAATATAACATAAACTATAACATACTTATCACACCTTTTAAAACATAAACTTGTTTATGGAGGTGTTATTATGGATGCAACAAATAATGAAAGTCTTATACTTCATCCCAAAAGACCAAAAGGTGATGATGGCTATAAAATCTTTTCTATAAGAATAAAAGAAGAAACTGTTTCTAAAATTGAATCAGTTTCTTCAAAAACAGGTCATACCCGTAATGAGTTAATTGGTATTTTCCTTGAATACGCTATAGAGCACTGTGTAATTGAAGATTAAAAAAGAGCCTTTCAAAAAAAGGCTCCTAATATTTCATACTATTAATTTTCTATATAATTTTCCCATCATTCATACCATCCCTAAGCTCTGCCAGAGCTTTCTTTTCAATTGCCTTAAGATAATTTTCTGTCAGATGGAAAAATGTGGCTGCTTCGTTGATAGATTTGCATTCTGCCATACCAAATCCATATCTATAAGCCAGCAAACGTTGTAAACGCGGTGGCAAGTCTTTTAGTCTATTTTGCATTTTTTGAATCATTACTCTCAGCACTGCGCACCTTGCAGTTGGGTCAAATTCAGCTTCACCAATAGTCTCTGATATATGTAACCCCGCCTTATCCCTTGCATAGTAGTCATCAAAAAATTTCTTCAAGCTTTTTATATCTAAGGCAAACACAATTAATCTATAGTTTTTTCTTGTAATCTCAAATATTCTATGAAATCAAGATAGGCCATCCCATCTCGATTGAAGTACCCGATAACAAAATAAGCAGTACCGCATTTGTGATACTGCTTATTTAATTATCGAGCGCGAGACGGGGTGCGGGTGTCCAGTGGACACCTCTGCGAAGCAGAAGCACCGACCGAGCCGGCAGGCGAGACCTCGAACCTTCGAGGCCCGTATGGGCCTCGTTAATTAAAAAAGGACATATCCGACTGGATATGTCCTTTTTTAATTAATAAGAGCGCGAGACGGGACTCGAACCCGCGACCCCCACCTTGGCAAGGTGGTGCTCCACCAACTGAGCCACTCGCGCCTATTCGTGTATTTTTCGAGCTTCGCGAAGAAAAATCACGAACCCGATTTTGCTTTGTATCAGCTGTTTGCCTCAACAACAATATGTATTCTATAGTACAACCACTCATAAGTCAAGCATATTTTTAAACTTTTTTCACATTATTTTTCATGCTACAATTATTACTATGAAAAACACATTTTTAAAGCGTCCATATATTAATATTACAAACGAAAATGGTAGGATAATCGGTAATGGAGCCAACCAGGGTTGGTTCTCTAATTCCCCATGGTTTAATGTTAGTGGACAAGGGTGCGGCATCATCTCCGCTCTTGATACCTTATTTTTTATTAGGGGTGACAGAATCATCACTAAGGATGACTACCAACGGGCCATATTGGATTTTGCTAAAAATATCGTATTTACGAAGTTATTTATGCATGAGTTCTTTGGAAAATTTGCCATTGGTCTCACACCACTTCAGATTACAAGATTTCTACAAAAGAAACTTGGCAAAGGCTACAAGATTACATACAACGGCAGATATGGTCACGAAGATATGCTGACCAAAATGGAAGATCAATTGCAGGCGGATTTACCTGTAATATGGTCACTCTACCGCCCCCGCAAAAGGATTACTCTGTACACTTACAAATCTGTTCCCGGTGATTATATCCCAGCCACCACAACAAACAGTCACTACGTAAATGCGATAGCTGTTATCCATGATGCTGCTCCTAATCACAACACCATGATTAAGATTTCATCTTGGGGCAAAATTTATTTTATTGATTATGACGAATACCTTGCCTACACCGGAAGCTCCATTATCAGCGCAGTCTCTTCCAATATCTTCCTAATCAAAAAGCTTCAGTGAATCACACATATCCACTGAAGCTTTATTTTTATTTTCTCTTATCTAAATTGCCAGCGATCTTCATTCCAACATTCTGTATAATCTGAAACAGAATAATAAGAAGAATAACTGTGACAATCATAATATCTGTCTGCCATCTGTAGTATCCATATCTAACAGCGATATCACCTAAGCCACCGCCGCCGACAGTACCTGACATTGCAGAATATCCAAGGATATTTCCTGTAGTGATTGTAGCACCAATAATCAGTGATGTACGAGCCTCCACAAGCATGACCTTTGTAACGATATCCCAATTGCTAGCACCCATAGATTTGGCAGCCTCAATAACGCCAGGGTCTACTTCATTAAGCGAAGATTCTACCATGCGGGCAATGTAAGGAGCAGCACATACAACAAGTGGAACAATTGTGGCTGTAGAACCATAGCTCTTACCAACTACAAGCCTTGTAAATGGAATTAGTAAAATCAAAAGAATCAGAAATGGTATTGAGCGCACAATGTTACATATAAAATCAAGCAATGCATAAACAGCTTTGTTAGGCTTCAAGCCATCCTTACTTGTGACCTTAAGGCAAATGCCAAGTGGAAGTCCTAGCACATACGCAACCAATGTTGACACGATTGTCATGTATAGTGTGTCCCTGATTCCTTCTAAAAGCATACTAATAACCTGCGAATCAAACATCTCCAGTCACCTCCTCAATTTCTAGGCCTCTTTCCCTGAGATATACTATGATATTCTCCTGAAGCTCTGTATCTTCCGGCAGGCCAAGAATCATCTCGCCCTTGGCAACGCCACCAACATTTTTGGTATCAGCTCTAAGAATATTCACAGCCGTTTGGAACTTAAGAACCATGTTGGCAATTACAGGCTCAAAGGATGAGTTCTCCGTAAATACGATACGAATCTTTCTCTCACCATTCAGAGTTTCCACAGTGCCACCGGCTTTATTATCGTCGCCTCTAAGAATCAGCTCTCTTGCTGCACTTGATTTAGGATGATTAAACACATCTTCTACTAATCCGTTTTCAACCACTTGCCCCTTTTCAATAATGGCAACCTTATTGCAGATTTCTGATACTACAGACATCTGGTGGGTGATTACAATGATTGTAATGCCAAGCTTCTTATTGATATCCCTAAGCAGCTCCAATATAGATGCTGTTGTCTGTGGATCAAGGGCCGATGTAGCCTCATCGCAAAGAAGTATTCTTGGATTGTTAGCTAGCGCTCTTGCAATGGCAACACGCTGTTTTTGTCCACCTGAAAGCTGTGCTGGATATGCCTTCGCCTTGTCAGATAATCCAACCACCTCTAACAGCTCCTTAGCACGCTTTCTTGCATCAGCCTTTGAAACCTTCTGCAATCTAAGTGGGAAACAAATATTATCGATTACATTCTTTTGCATAAGCAGATTGAAGCTTTGGAAAATCATAGCTATCTGGCTACGTTCCTCTCTAAGCTCCTTTTCAGAAAGCTCACCAAGATTCTTATCTCCTATTAGTACTTCACCTGATGTAGGCTTTTCAAGATAATTAAAACATCTTACAAGGGTGCTCTTACCTGCTCCTGACATTCCGATAATGCCATAGATATCCCCTGTTTCAACAGTCAGATTGATGTTTTTCAAAGCCTCAACATTTTGCTCTCCTTGAGCAAATGTTTTTGAAAGATTTTTTACAACAATTTCGTTCATATAATACACTCTCCTCATAATCCTCTAAGACTATGACTTTCATTTATTAACAACAAATGAGTGTAGCAATGGTTGTTTTCCACCCGCTACACTCTATTAAGATTACCCTTTGTTGAATTTTAGGTCAAGCTCGTTTCTACTTATCGTAGAAAACAACTGCACCATCATAATTATCCTCGATAAACTTCTTAATATCATCTGACTTAAGAACAGATACTAATGCCTGAATCTTTGCATCATTTTCATGACCTTCTGCAACTGCAATGATGTTAACGTATGTCTCTGCTGCAACAGAATCAGATGACTCGTATGCTATTGAATCCTTAGCCACTGAATATCCAGCTTCAAGTGCATAGTTACCATTTAGTACAACGTAAGCAACCTCACCTACAACACGTGCAACCTGTGCTGCCTCAAGCTCCTCAAAATCAAGATTGTAAGGATTCTCTGTAATGTCGTTAACTGTTGCCTCTAATCCAACGCCATCCTTTAATGTAAGAAGTCCGTTATCCTGAAGAAGTAAAAGTGCTCTTGCCTCGTTTGTAGTATCGTTAGGAATTGCAATAACATCACCCTCTGCAACATCTTCAAGGGATGACTTTGTGCCAGGATAGATTCCAAATGGCTCGTAATGAATGTCACCTGCATCTACAAGATGTGTGCCATGCTCCTCATTAAAGCTGTTGAGATATGGGATGTGCTGGAAGTAATTTGCATCAAAATCTCCAGATTCAACAACCTCATTAGGCTGAACATAATCATCAAAAACTGTAACCTGAAGGTCATATCCCTGCTCCTTAAGAGCTTCCTTTGCTGCCTCAAGAATCTCAGCATGTGGTGTTGCCGATGCTGCAACTGTAATTGTTTCAAGCTCCTCTGTACTTTCTGTCGCTGTGGATGAATCGCTAGCTGCATTAGTGCTAGGCTCTGAAGTGTTAGATTCTGATGCGCTGCCGCAGCCTACTAATGCCCCTGCTGTAATTATTGAAGCTAAAGATAAGCTTACTAACTTTGATAAATTCTTTTTCATATTTTGTCTCCTCCATATCCGTTATTCTATGATTGAGACTCTATCACACCGGAAGACGTTATTCAATGGGGTTTATTATACCAAGATTTTATATCTAGTTATCAATATTATTTATAACAAAAATCTACATATCTTCTTACTCTTTGTTTTTTACCTGAAATCGACTATAATTTCTTATGAAAATTATATATAGATAGGACGATGAAATGAAACACAAATTATTGTTAATTTTAATCCCACTTATTATGGTTTTGGGAGTTGCTTCTGCCGGCTTCATCTTCTATTTTTCTCAGTCAGATTTAGTTTATTCTGAGGTTTATATAGAAGCAGGCACAGACAAATGCAATGTGGATGATTTTCTAAAGCATCCTGCTGATAACGTCTCATTTTCCAAAGATACCAGCTTCGATTTAATGGTTCCTGACGATTACAAAATATCTATTAAATGGAAGATGCCCGTATTTGGTAATCAGACTTATCACAGCACACTGCATGTTCAGGATACCACAGCGCCAGCTGTAACACTTGCCACTGATTCCATCGAAATGTACACAACTGCTACCCCACCTACAGCAGCTGATTTGGTTGATTCTGTTATCGATGTTACAAACTGTTCCATCGATTTTAAAGAGCCATACGATTTCACTAAAGAGGGGAAGTTTGATATAGTTGTGCTTGTTGCAGATTCTTCTGGAAACACCACCGAAAGTGTAATTCCTTGCACTGTTGTAGATGATGTTACTCCACCAGAAATCGCAGGTGTGGAACCATTAACAGTTTCTCAGGGTGATGCTATTTCTTATAAAAAGAATGTTACTGTCACAGATGATAAGGACGATAATCCTAAGCTAGAGGTGGACACTTCCTCAGTTAACCCTGACAAGCGCGGCACATACAAGGTCACCTACACTGCCACTGATGCTGCTGGAAATGTGTCTGAAAAGACCACCACTATAAAGATTGTATCTGCCAAGATTTCCGAAGCCACAGAAGAGACAGTTAACGCAAAAGCTGATGAAATCCTTTCGGAAATCATCACCGAAGGAATGACTCAAAAGCAACAGGCAAAAGCTGTTTTTGACTGGGTTGTTAAGAACATCACATACTCTGAATCAGCAGGCATAGACGACCTGTTATCAGCTGCATACAAAGGTATGTTTTACCGAATAGGCGACTGCACTGTTAAACAAAAAACCGCTGAAGTCATGCTTAACAGGCTGGGCATCAAAAACATGGAAATAGAAAAAATCCGCGATACCCGTGGTCACTACTGGCTACTAATCGATGTAGGTGAAGGCTGGTATCACTATGATCCAAACCTGCAGCTAGACGGTACACTTATCTTCTACTGGCACGATGCGGATTTATGGGCATATTCTAACGCACATAAGAACACCCACAATTATGACCCAAGCAAATATCCACATATACAATAAACTTTTGGAGGAATAATGATGAAAAACAAATTACTTACTTTATGCTTAGTTGCTACAATGACATTGTCACTTGTTGCATGTGGCAATTCTAATGACACTAAGGTTATCGAATCAAGCAACACCACTACAGCTTCTGGCTCTGAGCAGACAGCTAGCACACAGGTTGGCTATGTATTTAACTACGATGGAATGGATATTCCTGTAGACGCTGATGTTGCTCCTATTATCGACAAACTAGGTGAGCCAAGTAACTATTTCGAATCTCCTAGCTGTGCAGCTGATGGTATTGGCAAGCTTTACACCTACAGTGATTTCGAAATCCAGACATACCCTGATGGAGATATTGACAAGGTTTTATACGTAATGCTTCGCACAGATAATGTTGCTACTGCAGAAGGCATCGATTTATCTAGCTCTCGCGAGGATATCGTTGGCGCATATGGTCAGGCCACTGAGGAAGATTCAAGCTCAATGAAATATAAAAAGGGTGACATGACATTAGTATTTATCTTCGATGGAGAAAGCCTTATCTCAATTGAATACGACAGTTCATTAAACTAATTTAGTGGCTGAATTTTCTGAAAAACAAAGGGATTTTTTAAAGCTTTGCAACTTTAAAAAATCCCTTGA
>JAGBJE010000009.1 GCA_017934625.1 Pseudobutyrivibrio sp.
GGTCTTGACGTTGTTAAGAGTAATATCGAAGCGCTTGGTGGTGACGTATCCGTTAAGTCTGTTCTTGGTGAAGGCTCAACCTTTACGGTAAGATTACCACTTACACTTGCTATTATTCAGGCTCTTATGGTTGAGATAAGAGATGAAAAATATGCGATTGCATTAGCTTCAATTATGAACATTGAAAATATTCCAGTATCTGATATCAAGTATGTTGAGTCTAAAGAGGTTATTCATCTTAGAGGACAGGTTATTCCTCTTATTCACCTTGATAAGATTCTTGATTTCGAGCCAAAGGAAAGCGAAGAAGACACAATGACAGTCGTTATTTGTAAGAAGGGTGATACTCTTGGTGGTATCATTGTTGACAATCTTATTGGACAGCTCGAAATCGTTATTAAGTCACTTGGTAAGCTTGACAATAACAAGCTCATTAGCGGTGCTACTATCCTTGGTGATGGCGAAATCGCTATGATTCTTGATGTCAATGCTGTTATTTAATAGGAGGTGAGACCATGTCAGATTTGGCTATGTATGATGTAGTTGAGAAAGAAAAAAAGCAATACATTGTAGTAAAGATTGGTGGCGAGCATTATGGTATCGACATTTCCTATATTGATAACATTGTTCGCATGAGTAAAATTACACGAGTTCCAAAAGCACCATCTTATTATAGGGGCGTTATTAATCTTCGTGGTGAGGTCGTTCCTGTAATGAGTCTCAGACGTAGAATGGACTTAGATGATGATGAGTTTACGGATGCATCCCGTATCATTATCCTTAAGCTTGATGGCGGTGGATTAATGGGCGTTATTGTTGATGAGGTTAAAGAGGTTTTATCTTTATCTGAGGATGATATTGAAGCACCATCATCTACACTTAAGAGCAAAAACTCATTTATTAATGGTGTAGGAAAAAATGGGGATGAGTTAATTTCTATTTTTGAAATCAGCTCTATTATTGGAGAGAATGATGCTTCTTAATGGGAGGTTTTTATGCTCACACTTAATGAGGTAAATGAGAAATATTTTGATGTCCTCAAAGAGATAGGTAATATTGGCGCTGGCAACGCAACAACTGCCATCGCCAATATGCTTGGCCTTAGAATCGATATGAGTGTTCCAGAGGTTGCATTTTTACCTGTAGAGGATTTAGGTTCAGCAATTGGCTCAGAGGATGAGATAATTGTTGGTATATTACTGGGAGTTGAAGAAGACATTGATGGTTCCATGATGTTTTTGATGGATATGCCTAGCGCCCATCATATTGTAAACAAGCTTATGATGCGTGATGATTCATATAACGAACCATTTGATGAGATGGATTTGTCTGCAATAAAGGAAGTAGGAAATATTATTGCAGGTTCATATCTATCTGCACTTTCAGGACTTACTAATCTTACCATTGTTCCATCAGTACCATTTGTAGCAGTAGATATGGCAGCTGCCATTTTATCCGTTCCTGCTGTTCAGTTTGGCATTTTTGGCGATAATGCGTTGATGATTAATACTGATTTTTCTGATGACTTGGGAATAAAAGGACACTTTATCCTAATGCCAGAAGAGGATTCTTATGCAAAGATATTAACGGCACTTGGTGTACCAATATAAGGAGTGGTCTTATGGGGCAGATGATTAAAGTCGGTATGGCCGACCTGAAGATATGCAAAGCTCCAGATAACCTGACTACTATTGGTCTGGGCTCGTGTATCGGAATTGCTATTTACGATCCATCCACGAAAATTACGGGGCTTGCACATATTATGCTTCCCGATAGCACATCTATTAGGAACAATTCTAACATTGCTAAGTTTGCAGATACAGGAATTCAAAAGCTTTATGATGATATGATTAAAGCCGGTGCAAATAAGGCTAGACTTGTTGCAAAGATTGCCGGAGGAGCGAAGATGTTTGAAATGCCTGGGGCTAATGCTGCTGGTATCAATGTTGGTGAGAGAAATGCAGAGGCTTCAAGGACAAAACTTAAGCAGCTTGGTGTAAAGCTTGTTGCAGAGGATTGTGGACTTAACTATGGTCGCACAGTAGAAATCTATAGTGAAACTGGTCAATACTATATAAAAGCAGTTGGCAAAGAGCTAAAGATTATTTAAAATATATATTAGTGGTTGGAGGATATGATGAATACTAAGCCTATACCTGTCATAATTGCACTTGCTGCGGCATTATTATCATGTGTAATTTCTATAGTACAGCATGTTGAGTTTTCAGTATTTGTCAGTAGACTCTTAGTAGTAGTTCTTATTTTTCTTGTAATGGGAACTATTATAAAAATGATTTTGGATTATTCCTTTAGAACTTTAGAACCAACTGTTTCTATTGATGAGCAGATGGATGCAATTATGCCTAATGAATCTGGTGAGGAAATGCCAGAGGAGGATGTTGCAACCGAAGAAGAAAATTCGAGTGAATCTGAGGAAGGTTAAAATAAAAAGATTACTCGTATTGAAGGGGGCATAAATGAAAGCAGGTGACAGAGAAAAGCTCTGGGATAAGTATAAGGTTAATCCTAGCCAGGAGCTTAGAGAGCAATTGATACTTGAATATGCGCCACTTGTGAAAATAGTTGCAGGTCGACTTTGCATGTATTTGGGAAATACTGTGGAGTATGAGGATTTATGCAGCTATGGTATTTTTGGCTTAATTGATGCTATTGATAAGTATGATTTGGCAAAGGATGTTAAATTTGAAACCTATGCAAGTCTTCGCATCAGAGGTTCTATCTTGGACCAAATTCGCAAGATGGATTGGATTCCTAGAACCATTAGACAACGCCAAAGAATGATTGATGATGCTATAAAGACCATAGAAGCACGAACAGGGCATAGCGCGTCTGATGAGGAGGTAGCTTCTGAGCTTAATATTTCATCCGATGAATTTTTAAAATGGCAATCTCAGTTAAATGTTACAAATGTTGTTTCTTTAAATGAGTTTGTTGAATCTGGAAATGAACCTGTTATGGAGGCTGAACATAATTCGCATTTTATTCAGCCAGAGGATAATATTTCTAAGCAGGAGCTATCTGAAAAGTTAAAGGAGGCTTTAGATAAGCTGACAGAAAAGGAAAAACAGGTTATTCTTCTTTATTATTATGAGGAATTAACTTTAAAAGAAATTAGTGCAGCTTTAGAGGTTTCAGAATCTAGAGTTTCACAGCTTCACACCAAAGCACTTCAAAAAATGAGAGGTTCACTTGGTGAATACATGGGTATTTTAATAAACAAATAAGGCTTATTAATTGTATGGTATTCCAAATAGGGAGGGAATGTTATGTCAATTAGTCCAATTAATTTCAATGGGATGATTCAAAACACCAATGAAATTAGTCATACTAAAGCTAATGAAGACCAAAAGCCATTACTTCAGCAGGCAGCTTTAACTGACACAGTTGAAAAGCAGCAAGAGCAGCAGGCTCATCAAGTAAACGATACTTACAATGCAAAACGAGCAGAGGATAGCTACGATAGGGAAGGTAATGGCAAGGGTTACGAAGGCAACAAAAAACGCAAACCTCCTAAAGTAAAAAAAGGACAGAATTTGGAAGGGGATGGCTCAGTTTCAGAAAAGCCAAAGCCTTCATTTGACATGAGAGTTTAAAGGGGGACTAAAAATGACAGTACTTGAAATTGTACTCCTAATCATTGGGTTATCCTTTTGCATTGGGAGTTTTTTTGTGTCTGAAAAGCTATCTTCAAAGGACAGAGAAAATCTTCAAAAGCTTACAAAGGATCAAATACAGGATATTATAAAGGATAAAATGGCTGATGCTAAGGTGGAGCTTGAAGATAAGCTTTCTGCCACAATAGATGAAGCTATGGAAGAAATCGACAGAAAGACTGATAAGGAAACCAACAACAAAATAATGGAGATTTCACAGTATTCTGACACTGTATTAGAGTCCGTAGATAAATCACATAAGGAAGTTACATTTATGTATTCTATGCTTAATGAAAAGCAGCAGGATACAGTGGATATGACAAAAAAGCTTTCTGAACTTGAGGATACTTTAGTTGCACTGGATTCTTCTATTGCAAAAAAGCTTGATATACTTAGAGATAAAGAGATAGAACTAGAAGAAATGAAGAAGGAACAAAAGGAATTTGTTCCACTTACTGAATCATCCAATAAGCCGGTGTCATTCACCGAGGCTTTGGCGGAGAAATTTGCCGATGATACACCGAACATAAAACAAAATGGAAATATGGAAATATTAACCCTTCATGACGAAGGCTTGTCCGAGGTAGAGATTGCTAAAAAGCTTGGAAGAGGCTTAGGTGAGGTTAAATTCGTGCTTGGACTTTATCAGGAGGGAAGATAATGAGATTAAAATATTACATTAGAGGAATAGGTATTGGCATTATATTTGCAACACTTCTATTAACCATAAGCTTTTATTTTGGCAAGGATACCATTGCAAAGGAAACGATATCAGATGCAGAGATAATAAAAAGAGCTACTGAGCTTGGCATGGTTATGACGGAAGAGGGGCTTGAAGAAAACGTTGGAGAGGATATTCCTGAAGAATCTGAAGAAGAAATTATAGCGGATAACGACAATAATAATATAGATGAATCTAAAGCTGAGACTTCTACTGATAATGTTAATGAGATAGCTGAAACGTTAGAAAATCCAAATACTGAGGACTCAACAGTTGAATATACTTATGTTCCTTTCACTGTTAAAGGCGGTGAATCATCAGAAATGGTTTCTAAGAATTTAAAAAAGGCTGGGTTAATTGATTCTGTTGATGATTTTAACAAGTATCTAAATAAACTAAAGGTGGACCACCTGATTCAGGCTGGTACATTCTATGTAAAAGAGGGTAGTTCCTATGATGATTTGGTGGCGCTTCTTGTAAATAAAGATTCCAGAACAACTACACCACCAAAGCAGGATTAAATTTAGCTTGCAACAGCTGCAAATATATGGTAAATTGTAAGGGCTGTTGAAAATACACGCGTGAGGACTGACATTGGTTCCCAACCTATTGTAGGCAGGGTTTTTGTCAGGAGGAATCATGCGGAAGAACAAACCAGGAGGTATTAAAATGAGTGTTATTTCAATGAAGCAGTTACTTGAGGCAGGTGTTCATTTTGGACATCAGACACGTAGATGGAACCCTAAGATGGCTCCTTACATCTACACAGAGCGTAATGGTATCCACATTATTGACCTTCAGAAGTCTGTAGGTATGGTAGATGATGCTTATGATGTTATTTTTGACATCGCTCAGCAGGGTGGTACTATTCTTTTCGTTGGTACAAAGAAGCAGGCTCAGGACGCTATCGCATCTGAGGCAGAGCGTTGTGGTATGTTCTATGTAAACGAGAGATGGCTCGGTGGTATGCTTACAAACTTTAAGACAGTTCAGACAAGAATTGCTCGTCTTAAGGAAATCGAGAAGATGGAAGCAGACGGTACATTTGATGTACTTCCAAAGAAGGAAGTTACAGGTCTTAAGAAGGAGCAGGAGAAGCTTACAAAGGTTCTCGGCGGTATTAAGGAAATGAACAGAATTCCTGATGCTATCTTCGTTATTGATCCTAAGAAGGAGCACATCTGTATCCAGGAAGCACACGCACTTGGTATTCCACTTGTAGGTGTTTGCGATACTAACTGTGATCCAGATGAGCTTGATTACGTAATCCCAGGTAACGATGACGCTATCCGTGCAGTTAAGCTTATTGTTGCAAAGATGGCAGACGCTGTTATCGAAGCAAAGCAGGGTGAAATGAATGAGGTTGCTGAGGAATCAGCAGAAGCAGTAGAGGAGGCATAAGATTATGGCAGCTATTACAGCAGCAATGGTAAAAGACCTTCGCGAGCAGTCTGGCGCAGGTATGATGGATTGTAAAAAGGCACTTTCTGAGTGCGACGGTGATATGGATGCAGCTTTCGAGCTCCTTCGTAAGAACGGTGCAGCTAAGGCTGAAAAGAAGGCATCTCGTATCGCAGCAGAGGGTATCTGCAAGGTTGTAGTTGAAGGCAATACAGCAGTTGTTCTTGAGGTTAACTCAGAGACTGATTTCGTTGCTAAGAACGAAAAGTTCCAGACTTATGTAGAGAAGGTTGCTAACCAGATTCTTAAGTCTGATGTTAAGACAATTGATGAGTTACTTGCTGAGAAGTGGGCAGATGATCCTTCAAAGACAGTTAATGATGTACACGTAGAAATGGTAGCTACAATTGGTGAGAAGCTTTCTCTTCGTCGTTTTGAGAAGGTTACTGCTGATGGTTTCGTAGTATCATACACACATGGTGGCGGACGTATTGGCGTTATCGTTAACATGGATGGCGCTGAGAGCGATGCAGCTAAGGAAGCAGCTACAAACATTGCTATGCAGATTGCTGCTCTTAACCCTAAGTACGTATCACGTGACGAAGTTTCTGCAGATTATATCGCACATGAGAAGGAAATCCTTCTTGCTCAGATTATGAACGATCCTAAGGAGTCACAGAAGCCTGAGAAGGTTATCAATGGCATGATCGAAGGTCGTGTATCTAAGGAGCTTAAGGAGATCTGCTTACTTGATCAGGTATACGTTAAGGCTGAGGATGGAAAGCAGACTGTAGCTAAGTATTTAGAGCAGGTTTCTAAGGAGACAGGTTCTGATCTTACAGTTAAGAGCTTTGTTCGTTTTGAGACTGGTGAAGGTATTGAGAAGAAGAACGAAGACTTCGCTGCAGAGGTTGCTGCTCAGATGAATGCTTAATTGCATTATTTGAAGATTTGTCAATAGGTATTTCAAAGAGTCCACATTTTGTGGGCTCTTTATTTTTTTTTGCCTTTATATTGAATTTACGTTGTGTTAAAATGGTAAAGGAAATTTCAAAAGGGGGAGGTTGAGTTTTTGGGAAATGTAAATGAGGAGCTAGAAAGACAACGCGCTAAGCGGAAACGTGTTGCACGCATGAAGAAATTTATCGTTACCACAGTTCTTGCGTTTATGCTTCTTACAATAACAGTTATGAGCATTTTGTGCTACCAGGTAATATCATTAAAGAAAGAACTTAAAGAGCTTTCTAAACAGGTATATGTGGCGACTGACGTAGAAGATTCTAGCGAAATGGTTGATGACAGCGTATTAGATGATGTATATAAGGTTGATGACATTGATAATATAGCTGAGGAAGGTGATATACCTATGGTATATCTTACGTTTGATGACGGACCTAGCTCTAACACAGAAAGAATCTTAGATATTTTGGATGATTACAATATCAAGGCTACATTCTTTGTATGCGGAAAAGATTTAGAGCTATATGGAGATGATTACAAGCGTATAGTAGATGATGGTCATACTATTGGTATGCATTCATATAGTCATAATTTTGGAGATATATATTCTTCGGGAGACGCTTTTGCGGCGGATTATGCGAAGATTCACGATTTAATTTTAAATACTACTGGCGTTGATACTAAGTACTATAGATTCCCAGGCGGAAGCAGTAACAGGGTAAGCAGTACTAGTATGTCCACATTCATAAATTATCTTAACGAGCAAAATGTTACTTATTTTGATTGGAATGTAGCATCTGGAGATGCTACATCACAGGCATTTACATCTGAACAGCTTATTGATAATGTTATGAAGGATGTGGTAAAATACAAAACGTCTGTAGTGCTGTTGCATGATGCTTCTAATAAGAATGCAACAGTTGAAGCTTTACCTGGTTTGATCGAGGCTCTGCAGGAACAGGGAGCTATGATTTTACCAATCACAGATGAAACAACAATTATACAGCATGTTAATGTTGTACAATAAATAAAAGTGGAGGATTTGTAATGGGCTTTTTTAAGGATTTTAAAGAGGATTTCAATGACGCTTTAGATGAGATGGCAGGCGCAGAAGAGACACCAAACGAAGAGGTTATGGTTAACACTCTTGATGGGGATATCGATGTTGAATCTGAGCTTAACAAGCTTGATGGGCTTTTAGAGCAGGTTACTAAGAAGGTTGAAACACCTGTTGCTAGCAAGCCAGAGGCTACAGCGGTTGAGCCTCAGGGAGAAAAGAAATCATTCTTCGAGACAAAAAAAGAAACAAAAATGGAGGCACCAAGAACAATGGATGTTATGGGAAATGTGGCTGAGAATAATGCTCAGGCTTCAGACGAGAATGCAGTTATTACTGCAGGCATGAAAATTACAGGTAATGTTGAATCAGTCGGTTCAATTGAAGTGCAGGGAGAGATTGTTGGTGATGTTACATGTAATGGTAAATTAGTTATCACAGGTAAAGTTAATGGTAATTCACAGTCTTCTGAATTCTTTGCAGATGCTGCTAAGATTGAAGGAGAGGTTGTTACATCAGGTACAGCTAAGGTTGGCGTTGGTTCTGTAATTATTGGAAATATTACAGCAACATCTGCAGTAATCGCTGGCGCTGTTAAGGGTGATATTGATGTAAATGGTCCAGTAGTTGTTGATACATCTGCTGTTGTTATGGGTAATATTAAGTCTCGTTCAGTACAGATTAATAATGGTGCTGTTATCGAAGGCTTCTGCTCACAGAGCTACGCTGATGTTGATGTTAACAGTGTATTCAATATTTAATTATTACAAAGGAAATTTGGCAAATGAAAAGAGTATTATTAAAGCTTAGCGGAGAAGCATTATCAGGTAACAAGGGGTTTGGATTTGACGAAGCTACATGTGTAATGGTAGCTAAGCAGGTTAAGAAGCTTGTGGATGATGGCGTACAGGTTGGCGTTGTTATCGGTGGCGGAAACTTCTGGAGAGGTCGTTCATCAGAGAAAATCGATAGAACAAAGGCTGACCAGATTGGAATGCTTGCTACAGTTATGAATTGTGTTTATGTTTCTGAAATTTTCAGAACAGAAGGCATGAAGACATCTGTTCTTACTCCTTTCGAGTGTGGCAATGTTTCAAAGCTTTATTCAAAGGATAGAGCTAACAAGTATTTCGATAGAAATATGGTTGTATTCTTTGCAGGTGGTACAGGACATCCTTACTTCTCAACAGATACTGCTACAGTACTTCGTGCAGTTGAAATTGAAGCAGATGTTATTTTACTTGCTAAGTCAATTGATGGCGTTTATGATAGTGACCCAGCAAAGAATCCAGATGCTAAGCGTTATGATGAAATCAGCATCCAGGATGTTATCGATCAGAAGCTTCAGGTTGTTGATATGACAGCTTCAATCATTGCAATGGAGCAGAAGATGCCAATGTACGTATTCTCTCTTAACGAAGAGGATTCAATAGTTAAAGCTATTACAGGAAAATTTAATGGAACAGTTGTTACTGTTTAAGGAGGATTAATGGATAATATACTTTCAACCTATGAAGAGAAGATGACAAAGAGCTACAATAATCTTGAAAGCGAATTTACAACAATCCGCGCTGGTAGAGCTAATCCACATATCTTAGACAAGATTACTGTTGATTATTATGGAGCACCAACTCCACTTCAGCAGGTTGCTAATATTTCAGTCCCAGAGCCAAGACTTATTCAGATTCAGCCTTGGGAGCCTTCACTTGTGAAGGAGATTGAAAAAGCAATCAATATGTCAGATATAGGTATTAATCCTACAAACGATGGTAAGCTTATCCGTCTTGTTTTCCCAGAGCTTACAGAGGAGCGTCGTAAGGAGATTGCAAAGGATGTTAAGAAGCATGGTGAAGAGGCTAAGGTTGCAATCAGAAACATTCGTAGAGATGCGATTGATGCATTAAAGAAGCATTCTAAGGATGAGGGCGTTTCAGAGGATGAAATCAAGGATCTTGAGGATAAGTGCCAAAAGATGACAGATAAGTTCATCGCTGAGGTAGATAAGGCTGTTGAAGCTAAGACAAAAGAGATTATGACTGTTTAATTTTTAGTAGTCTATTTAGGGCACATTTATTGTGCCCTTTTCAATTATTTAAGAAATTTTGGAGGTGCTATGAACGTACCAGAGCATATAGCTATAATTTTAGATGGTAATGGCCGTTGGGCAAAGTCCAAGGGCATGCCACGTACTTATGGACACACAGTGGGTGCAAAGAATGTAGAAACAATTTGTAGAGCTGCCCATGATTTTGGCGTCAAATATGTCACAATGTACGCTTTTTCTACAGAGAATTGGTCAAGGCCTGATGATGAGGTTAAGGCTTTGATGAAGCTTCTAGGGGAATACATCAAGACCTGTATGAAGACTGCCAAGAAGGATAATCTTAGAGTTAGGTTTATTGGTGATTTATCGAAGCTTGATGAAAAGCTTAGAAAAAGTATTGCAGAGCTTACAGAGTATTCTTCTCAGTTCACAGGATTGACACTTACTATTGCTATAAATTACGGTAGTAGAGATGAAATGACTCGAGCAATCAGAAGAATTTCAAATGATGTTAAGGATGGTAAAATTGATTCTAATGATATTGATGAAAAGCTATTTTCAACATATCTGGATACAAAGGATATTCCGGATCCTGATTTTATGATTCGTACATCAGGAGAACAAAGATTGTCTAATTATCTTTTATGGCAATTAGCTTATGCAGAGTTTTATTTTACACCTGTTCCATGGCCTGAGTTTACACCAGATGAGCTAAAAAAGGCTATTGAGGAATATGATAAAAGAAATCGTCGCTTTGGCGGAATTTAGGAAGGAATAATTATGTTTATTACGCGTTTGACAAGTGGAATCATTCTTGTGGCTTTAGCCCTTGTCTTTATTTGTACTGGAGGGGATGTTCTACTGGCAGCAATGCTTGTACTTTCATTGATTGGAATGTTTGAAATCTATCGAATTTTCAAGATTGAAAAAAGTCTACCAGGTATATTGGGATACTTGGCCTGCATTACCTATTACATGGATTTAAGATTTAAGTTTTGTCAGGATGTTATGGTAATTTTTTTAGCGTTTTTAATTCTGCTATTGGCGGTATTTGTATTTGGCTATCCTAAATACCATACACATCAGGTTATGGCAGCTTTTTTTGGAGTGTTCTATGTAGGAGTTATGCTTTCTTTCTTATACCAGACACGTATGCTTGAAGGTGGTCAGTACATCGTATGGCTTATTTTCCTTTGTTCATGGGGCTGTGATACAGCTGCTTACTGTGTAGGTGTATTATTTGGTAAACATAAAATGTCTCCAATTTTATCGCCTAAAAAATCAGTTGAAGGGGCAGTAGGTGGTGTTGTTGGTTCTATGTTATTTACTGCTATTTATTGCATAGCAATTTCAGCTGCATTTAAGATTGATAGTATAGTTATTTTACCACTTGTTATTATCTCAGGTGTTGGTGCGCTTATTTCCATGGTTGGAGATTTAGCTGCTTCAGCAATTAAGCGAAATTTTGAGATTAAGGATTATGGTAAGCTTATTCCTGGTCATGGTGGTGTGCTGGATCGATTTGATAGTGTAATTATTACAGCACCTATCATCTTTTTCTTAGCATATTATTTTTATATTTAAATTTTAGAGGTGGACATTATGTCACAAAAGCTAGCTATTTTAGGTTCAACAGGGTCTATAGGAACACAGACCCTTGATATAGTTTCTCAGAATCCAGATGATTTGCAGGTTGTTGCAATGTCATGTGGTAAGAATATTGATTTATTTGAAAAGCAGATTAGAAAATATCATCCAAGTCTTGTTTCTATTGGAAATGAAGAATTAGCAAAGGATTTAAAAACAAGACTTGCAGATATGGATATTAGGATTGTCTTTGGTATGGATGGTCTTATTGAAGTAGCTACATACTCTGATGCAGATACAGTAGTTACAGCAGTTGTTGGAATGATTGGTGTTAAGCCAACTATAGCAGCTATTAATGCGGGAAAGACAATTGCTCTTGCTAATAAGGAGACTCTTGTTACAGCAGGTCATATTATCATGCCACTTGCAAAGGAGAAAGGTGTATCTATTCTTCCTGTTGACAGTGAGCACAGTGCTATTTTTCAGTCTCTTAATGGAGAGAGGCATAACAAAATTTCTAAGATATTGCTCACTGCATCTGGCGGTCCATTTAGAGGGCGTACATTGGAAGAACTTGAGAATGTTCGCTTAGAAGATGCCCTAAAGCATCCTAATTGGTCTATGGGAGCCAAGATTACCATAGATTCGGCTACTATGATAAACAAAGGCTTAGAGGTCATGGAGGCTAAGTGGCTCTTTGGTGTTAGCCTTAACCAGGTGGAGGTTGTTGTACATCCTCAGAGCATACTTCATTCTGCAGTAGAGTTTATGGATGGAGCTGTAATTGGACAGATGGGTACACCTGATATGAGATTACCTATACTTTACGCTTTGTTCTATCCAAACAGAAAAACATTGTATGCCGAGCCTCTTGATTTATTCAAGGTAGGAACACTTACATTTGAAAAGCCAGATATGGAAACATTCTATGGTTTATCACTTGCTTATGATGCTATGGACGCAGGTGGAAATGTTCCTACTGTGTTTAATGCTGCAAATGAGAGAGCAGTTGCTAAGTTTTTAAATAATAAGATTAAGTTTTTGGAGATTCCTGAAATTGTTTCTGATGCAATGATGAATGTAGATTTCATTGAGAACCCTACTATTGATCAGGTGTTAGAAACAGAGCAGATGACATATGATTATATTGAGAGCAGGTGGTAATTTATGAAGATTATTCTTGCTATATTGATATTCAGTTTTATTATTATATTCCATGAGCTTGGACATTTTCTTTTTGCCAAGAAGTGCAATGTAAAGGTTAATGAATTTACACTTGGTCTTGGACCTACTATTATTTCCTGGGGTAAAGGTGAGACAAAGTATTGTCTTAAGCTTTTGCCTTTTGGTGGTTCATGTGTAATGGAGGGCGAAGACGAGGAAAGTGATAGCGATAGAGCTTTTAACAAGAAGACCTTATGGGAGAGATTCCAGATAGTTTTCGGCGGTCCATTGTTTAATTTCATTTTAGCTTATATTCTTTCTGTTGTTTATATTGCATCTATAGGTGTTAACGATACAACTATCACAGAGGTAATGGAGAATATGCCAGCTGCTGAGGCAGGCATGGAGGCTGGTGACAAGATTATCAGCATTAATGGCTACCGTGTTCATTTTTACAATGAGATTAGCATCTACACTTTTTTACATCCTAATGATGATACATATACTGTTGTATATTCTAGGGATGGAAAGAAGCATACCGCTACAATTACACCGAAGTATTCTGAAGAAACAGGCAGAAGGATGCTTGGCGTTACCAAGGCATCAGATTACCAAAAGGTATCACCTCTTAGAGTTCTTGAATACTCTGTTTACGAGATTAAGTATCAAATATATATAACATTATCCAGCTTAAGGATGTTATTTACAGGCCAGGTATCCATGAATGAGGTTTCAGGTCCTGTAGGGGTGGTAACCACCATTTCAAGTGTTTATGATCAGTCTGTTACAAGCGGAATTTTCTACGTATTTGTAAATCTAACATCAATAGCAATACTTCTTTCTGCAAACCTTGGTGTTATGAATTTATTACCATTCCCAGCATTGGATGGTGGACGAATTCTATTATTCATTATTGAAGGCATCAGAGGAAAGAAGATGAAGCCGGAAATCGAAAACGGAATTAATCTGGTTGGTTTTGGCTTACTAATGCTTTTGATGATAGTTGTTATGTACAATGATATTTTAAAATTAAGATAGTGTCAAATGATCTATGAAAAACTGGGTATAAAAAATAGGCTCAGATGAACCTTGAAAATTGCAGATATATAGGTTGAGGTAGCCGGACGCCACCCTTGACAGCACAAAAA
>JAGBJE010000105.1 GCA_017934625.1 Pseudobutyrivibrio sp.
ATTGATATTATTAAACTCTGTAGTCTGCGCAACTCTATCGATTTCCTCAAGCAGAGAATCGATTTCCTTTTGAATTGTCTTTCTTTCTGAAAGTGAATTGGTGCCGTTGGCTGCCTGAACAGAAAGCTCTCTCATTCTTTGAATCATATCTGTTACTTCGTTAAGAGCACCTTCTGCTGTCTGAAGTACGGATATACCATCCGAACTGTTTGTTGATGCCTGTGACAATCCGTCTATCTGTGCCTGCATCTTACCTGCAATTGCAATACCAGATGGATCATCTGACGCATGATTAATACTAAATCCAGAACTTAACTTTTCCATTACATCTGCAAGGGAACTTTCAGTACCTAGAAGTTGATTGTTAGTAATCACCGCTGACATGTTGTTATTAATTCTCATATGCTGCCTCCTGATAAAAGCTAGTCAAGCATCCGTGCGGTGTATTTTTAGTTGTATAGGTCTTCCATGTCCTTACAACAATAATATCGGTTTTGGGTCTTCAAACTTAACCTACCTTGCTAGAAAATTTCTGCCATAACCTCGATGTAACCTCTAGCAATTTTGTACAGAGCCTCTGTCTGAATGGTGTCTTCTCTGGCCTTAGCCACATCTTCTGCCACAGCAATATTTCCTGTATCCAAGTTGTAAATATCCGCTGCGCTAAGTCCCATAGACCTGGTGAATGAAAAGCTAAATTCATAGCCTGTGGCATCCTTCATAATACCAGCGACACGGTCGGCCTGCTCTTCAAATAGCTGACGCATCTGGGCGGTCTCGCATTCTACTGATGCATTTACTTCACCTGCTTCATATCTGAAGGTGGTAGATATAGTGCCTGTAGATTGCAAGTAAAGTGCCATCTTAATAAGGCCTGTCTCTCCGCTACCACGGACTACTCTAAGGCTCATGGCTCCAGCCTCATCATTTATCATCATAGGGATGTGGTAGGTTTCACCTGTAGCTGCCATTTGTTGCATTGCCCTTGCCTGCTGCACTACCAGCTTCATTCCGTCCATATCGATAGTGCGCACATCCTCGGTTTCTATCATAGTCTTCATTACGTTTTCAGCTAAATCGCCTAAAGCCTCCTGGGCTTCAAGCATATCATCAGGATTGTGGCAAGCTTCTGAGAAACGTTCGTAGGCCATGTTTATCAAATCCTCTATACTCATATCCTGCTGCTTAGCAGCCCTGCCATACAAATCCCTAATAGCCTTGCCATTATCACTGATGAGTGCTTCCACTGCTGCAATCATGTTTGCAGAATGTGGCACGTTGTATTCGTCCAATACAGCCGTTACCGATTCCTCAGCCTTTATGGTAGTTTTTAGCTGCTCAGTAACATATTGGTTGTAGGCTATTTCAGCCTGCTCATCAAGTGTCTCTTCCATAGCTGTAGCGAATTCATCAGGATTCATTGAAAGGATTGTGTCCTCTCCAAATGCCTTCATCTTTGCAGGGGTCATTGCTTCCTTGGCATCGCGACAGCGATCTGTTAGAAATACCTTTTCAATCTGCTCTGTGATAGACAGATCTTTAACCACCATCTCATCCAGCTGGCCGAATTTGTCACTTACTTCGTATTCGCGACCAGTGTGCTTTGCACTTCTTACAGCTGTCATAAGATTTCTGAGAGTAACCTCGCTGCCCTGACTTATCAACGCACCGATGGCTGCGCCGTCGGACTTTTCCACTTGATGTAACAATCTGTACACGCCGATGTAAGCATCACGCTCACTATCAGTTATGTCTGCGCTTCTCTCAGCCTTCCACAGAAATTTGGCGAAGCTTTCTTCGTCCGATGAGCTTCCCATTTCTGCCTTGATTTCCTCTGCCTTTGCCTTCAGATCGCCCATGGTCATGTCCAGAGGATTGTCTCCACGCTTTATCATTTCAGCTACAACAGCTGGAGTCATGCTTTTGAAGGTTCGGCTTACCATTTCTGTGGTGGCCTTCACTGATGTTACAGACTCTGCTGTGATTTCCATTTGATTATAGGCAAGGGCTCGCACAGCCTTCCTACTTGATTCTGTTGCCTCTATATCAAGGTCTGCAAGTATGTCATCTACATTCCTAAATGCCTTTGTTATGCTATCCCCAAGGTCACGGCGCACTTCTGTTCCAACTGCCTCGTAGGTCATTTCCATGCGGCTATATTCTGCTGTTACAGATACACTTACTTCATGGACATAAGAGAATGTCTCGGCATTGATGTTAGAAAATCTGGCAAGACTTGCTGCAGGTGATGCCTCTATTTCTGCCATCTCATTCATCACTTGAGTGAACAGCTTTACGTTATTATTAGTAGCCTCCTTATTCTCTGCCTTCATAAGTATCTGTAAAAGATTTGTTTCCTGCAGCTTTAGCTTATCTAGCAAATCAGACAGGTTGCTAGTATCCACATCTATGCCATTTTTCATCATAGTAAATGTGGCCTCCACTGTCATGGTAAGCTGTATTTCAGTAAGCTGACGTTTGGCTGTTATGGTTGGCAGGTCATTTACGTCTAAGCCCATTACTTCTTCAAAGGTCTTCTTAGCCTGATCCATAAGAGAATAGCCAGAGATTAGGTACGCATCTTTAGGCTCTTTGCCTTCAGCCATAATATCTCCTATCGCATTTACGATATCTGCCTCAGCAGGCTTTTCATAGTCCTGCAACTGAACCATGTATTCAAGATGTTCCTTTGTAATAGGAACATCTTGCTTAACCATGGTCGCCACAGTGGCTTTCAGCGCAGACTGAGTATGTTCTCCTTCAACACTTTCTATAAGTGTATCCAGCTTGTCACCTAAATTATCTAGTAGATTCACTATGTCCTCATCAGCCTCAATACCAGTTGACTTATCGTTCACTGGAGCTGAATAGGTTGCATTATATATGTTTGTAATTGTTGGCTTTAAATCATTTTTTACAAGATATGCCTGTGTTTCAACTGGTAGCTTATCTGAAAGGCCTCTTGTCATTTCAACAGCCTGGGCAACGGAACCTGTCATGGCTTCGATTTCATCTGAGGATAAACCGCCCATTTTGCTGATATCGGCGCCAGCCTTTGCAAGATTCATCTTTATCTCATCTACTACAGTGATTAGGGTGTCCTCTGACATATCCATAGGATCATGGCCATCCTCGCGAACCTTTGCTGTGGCCTCTTCATCCCAGGCGTTTTCGATGTTTTTCACCTTTTCAACTGTAGACATGCCAAGAGCTGATGCCTCATTCACGTCTTCCATGAAATCTTCATCAGTCATCTTTCCTTTATTATCATAATAGGCATTATCCACTGATAATGTTCTAAGTTCTATGTTAATGTTTGCTTTGCTATCATCCTTGATACCGCTGGTACCTACGCCAAATCCTTGATTGTCTGTACCTTCTGTTTTAATGTAATCCGTTACCTTGAGTGCTTCAATTTGCATATAGTTCCTCCAGGGTATTTTTCGTTTACACTATGTATTTCGGATGAGATGAGAAAAATGTTAACTAAAAAAGGTCGAGGTTTTGCGACCTCGACCTTCAATCTCTATTATGTTATGAGCAGTTAACACTGACTGCTACCTGCTTCGCAGGAGGTATAACTCCTTTGAAATTATCATAAATTTTTTTCAAATCTGCAGTGGCGAAACTAGGGAAACAGACACACAATGTGTCAAAATCCATCCCACAACTACACATAGCCTCAACGGCTCTAACATCCTGCTCTTTCATACCGGTACCTCCCATTACATAACTCTAACCTGCTCGCGAAATTCTTGGTCCGCTGCGAGATTTCTTGACAGAAATCTGCTCGCGAAATACAAAATATAGGATTAAGATACTTAATAGTATAACAAGATGTTGTGAAAATACAATGATTAATTTGTCAAATATATTTATAATTCTGTTCTACCATCAAGTGCCCTAAGCAGTGTTACCTCGTCGATATATTCCAGATTTCCACCTACTGGCACGCCGGATGCTATGCGGCTTACCTTGATTCCCGTAGGCTTAATCAGCTTGCTGATGTAGGCGGCTGTGGTTTCACCCTCTAGGGATGAATTGGTGGCAATGATTACTTCCTCAGCATCCACCTGCTGCAGCCTTACCATCAGCTCCTTTAGCTTGATATCGCCAGGGCCAATGCCTGCCATAGGTGAGATTGCACCGTGAAGTACATGATACACCCCGTCGAATTTGCCTGTCTTTTCATAGGCTGCCAAATCCCTGG
>JAGBJE010000106.1 GCA_017934625.1 Pseudobutyrivibrio sp.
ATCTCGCCTTCTTAAGGAAAAGACTAATATCGTAGTTGCTGTTTCAGAAGGAATCAGAGATGCAGCAGGAGAGTACATCTCTGCATCTACAGGCACACTTGATAACTTTGGACATGCTCAGCTTTCCGGGGCAGGCAAGACTCTTGAGTATCTTGTTAAGGATAGACTTGGCTGCAAGTGCCGTTCTATCGAGGTAAATGTACTTCAGCGTGCAGCAGCACATATCAGCTCTCTTACAGATATCTTAGAATCTGTAGAGCTTGGCAAGAATGGTGTTAAGTTTGCAGAGGATGGTGTAACTGGCGCCATGGTTATAGTGAAGCGTACTAGCAATGAACCATACACAGTAGAATACGATTACGCTAAGATTCATGATATAGCAAATGAAGCAAAGGAAGTGCCTAAGGAGTGGATTAATTCATCACACAATTGGGTAACAGAAGAAATGCTAGAATACCTAAAGCCTCTAGTTCTTGGGGAACCAGAGCTTGAGTATAAAGATGGACTTCCAGTATATGTGACAATGTAAAAAAGAAGGTTGTGGGCGACGCCCACAACCTTCTTTTTTACAATTCCCTAGATTTATCAATACATACCCTCTCAGCTTCAATAACTGCATTTCTAAAGCCTAGGGCTTCAAGTGTAGCTACAGCCTCAATAGTAGTGCCACCTGGTGAGCAAACCTGATCCTTAAGTACCCCAGGATGTTCTCCTGTCTCAAGTACCATTTTTGCAGAACCAAGTACAGCCTGTGCTGCGAATTTGTAGGCCTGGGCACGTGGCATACCTTCTGCAACAGCCCCATCTGCAAGAGCTTCTATAAACATAAATACATAGGCTGGTGAAGAGCCACTGATTCCAACTACAGCATCCTGTAATTTCTCAGGAACAATTTCAGCCTTACCAAATGATTCGAATAGCTTAAGGACGTCCTTGGCTTCCTCATCAGAAACCAGCTTGTTAGGGCTAAGTGCGCTCATGGCCTCACCAACAAGAGCAGGAGTGTTTGGCATAACTCTAATCAGCTTTAGCTCTTTGCCAAAAAGCTCTGAAAGCTTCTCTAGTGACTGGCCGGCAGCAATGCTTACTACAAGCTTGTTACTGTAATCCATATCCTTAATACCATCAATGGCATGAGGAAGATACTGTGGCTTAACAGCAAGAAAAACAATATCTGCAAATTCGACAACATCTCTGTTGTTAGTGCTGGTTTTTACGCCAAACTCATCACTTACCTTATCAAGTGCAGCTTGGAAAATATCGCTAGCCATTACATCTTCCGCATCTACCATGCCGGCGGAAATAATTCCACCCATCATAGCAGATCCCATATTACCTGTTCCAATAAAACCGATTTTCAAGGTATCACCTCCATCAAAAAAGAAGTTTTAAATGATACGCTTAGTGTACCATTTTAAAACTTCTTTGTACATTATCTTTGATGTTATATAACATTTAACCATAATCTGCTTAAATCACGCTCACCTAGGAGAGTGAGGGCGTGCCTAGCCTTGGAGTATTGAATTCTGCTGATGGAAATAACATAAAACTGCTTCGCACCGTTATATTTTCCTCTAAGGAAAAATGGAATTGGCTTGAAGGATTTAGAAAACGCCACTGATTGCTCTAAAAGCAAATCTGAAGTGCGGTTAGATACGTGTTTATTAGTAGTGCGGCACAATACCACATCTTTACAAACATTCTTAGATAATTTTGGTTTCTTTTTCATAATACATTATCCTAACTAGCTAAAAAGCTTGTTGATTCATCCCTACAATAATACGTTAGCAAATATAACGATTTTAGGCAATAGTATTCACAATAAAATCATCTTTTTTAAACCTATGTAATGTAGTAAAATATGAGCCATAAGGATTAAATTAAAGTTTATAAGAAAAGAGGTTTTAGATGTACGATTTAACAGGAAAAACAATTTTAGAGATAAAGGAATACGTTAACTCACTTAGCAATGAAGAATTAGATAAGTTCATTGATGAGGTGGATTTCGCTGATTATGATTTTGACTTAGAGGCTCTTGATTTATTAAGCAGCTCACGTCTTTATGATTACATTCAGTACTCACACAATGGAGAGGCTACAATCACATTTGATTAATATTGGAGGATTATGAAAATGGTTAGTAGGAAGCAGAAGTTTTGGACGGTCATTCTTGTAATAGTTCTTGCGATAGTTATTATTGGGGGTGTTTTTGGTATCAGCTATATGAAGGGTGATGTTACCTTCCCTTGGCAACTAGAAACAGGTAAAGCTAAGACCGAAGAGGTGGCTGAGCCTGCGAAGGAGGAGCTTAAGGTGACAGTTGTGGAGCCTGAGAGCAAAGAGCCAGTAGAGGAAGATATTGAAGAAGATGCCACTAAAGAAGATGCCACTAAAGAAGAGCCAGTAGAAGAGCCTGTTAAGGAAACAGATGCAGCATCTACAGGAGTTACTCTTGACTATTATGGTGCGCTTCACGTGGAGGACGGCGTTCTTACAGACGAGGAAGGTAATGCTGTTTCACTTACAGGTGTAAGTAGTCATGGCCTTAGCTGGTTTCCTGAGTATGTCACAGCAGATTCTATCAAATCTCTTAGGGATAACTGGGGAATCAATGTGATTCGCCTTGCTATGTACACAAGCGATTACAATGGTTACTGCGTAGGTGGTCAGGATA
>JAGBJE010000107.1 GCA_017934625.1 Pseudobutyrivibrio sp.
CTAAATTCTTTAGCTGGATATGATTATTCAGTAATGAAATACAACAGCCAGGGCATCCAGGTAAATATGATTATCCTTGTAGACGGAAATACTGCTGCACAGTATGTAAATCCTTATTCAATGGACGGTTGGGGTGCTCACAACAACTATGGTTTAAATGCACATACATCTGAAGGTGCTGCCGCTCTTGCATCAGCAGCAAGTCTTCTTGCAAGACACTATGCTGGAACTGGTCATGGTCAGGTTGATAACTTTATCATCGGTAACGAGGTAAATGCATGGTGGCTTTGGAACTACATGAATTGCGGTTCAAATGATGTATTTATGAAGGAATACTCTAACGCATTTAGAGTAATGTACAATGGAATCAAATCAGAAAATGCTACAGCTAACGTTTACGCCTGCATCGATCATCAGTGGGCTAGAGCTGAAGCAAGCTACTATGTTTCAGGAAAAGAATTTCTTACAAAGCTCAATTCTAATTTGAAGAGCGAGGGAAATATTGATTGGAGAGTCGCTGTACATCCATACAACGCACCTCTTTATGCTGCAGGCGCATGGCAGACTGGAAAGAACGTATCTCACAGCCAAAGTTCTCCTTATGTAACTATGGCCAACTTAGATGTGTTAACAGATTTCTTATGCACTCCTGATATGCTTTCTCCAACAGGAGCAATTCGTACAGTAAAATGCTCAGAGGTTGGTTACTCAAGTACAAATGGCGAAGCAGCTCAGGCTGCTGATGTTGTTTACGCATACCTTTCAGCTGAAAATAATAGATATGTTGATGGCGTTGTTATTTCAAGAGAATCTGATCATGCCTTCGATATTTCTCAGGGAATGGTTTCTGGATTAACTGGACTTCAGGGTGAGCACAAGATGGCTTACGAATTTTATAAGAATGCTGCAGATCCTAGCGTAATTGCACAGGCTAGCCAGGCTGCCGGCGTAGACCTTACAACACTTATTACACCTAGATAAAAAAATAGGCTTCCCCCTCTGGGGGAAGCTGTCACCGCAGGTGACTGATGAGGGTCACTTCTATTAACACCCTCATCCGTCTGCTGCGCAGCCACCTTCTCCCTCTGGGAGAAGGCTTTTTTATTTTACGGCTGCAATTTCTTCTTCTAACCAGGCGATAACTTCATCTAAGCCTTCGCCGGTCTTACCACTTACAAAGAAAATCTTCGCATTTGGATTCAGCTTAAGGATACGCTCTGTAACCTTTTCCTTGCTGAAGTCAAAATACTCTAAGGTATCAATCTTGTTAATGAGAACCACATCACTTATCTCAAACATAAGAGGATACTTAAGTGGCTTATCATCTCCCTCTGGAACAGATAAAAGCATAAGGTTTTTATTTGCGCCAACATCAAACTCTGCTGGACACACCAGATTGCCAATGTTTTCAAGAATAAGCAAATCCAAATCAGTAGTGTCGTACTCTACCAATGCGCGGCTTGTCATATCTGCATCAATATGGCAAAGTCCCATATTGTGAATCTGAATAGACTCTACACCTGTAGCGTCTGCCACACGCTGAGCATCGATGCTTGTCTCAATATCAACATCCATCTCACCTATCTTGTATTTATCTTTCATTCTATTGATAATAGCGGAAAGTGTTGTTGTCTTTCCTGAGCCTGGGCCAGACATTACATTTAAAAAGAATGTGCCCTGCTCCTTCATCTGAGTCCTAATAGCTTCGGCTGCTGCTTCGTTTTCTGCAAATACGCTTTCGCCGATTTCAATTACTTTAACTTCACCCATTTTAATACTCCTAAAAAAAGTCATACAGCTTTGACTAAGCTTGCATGACTATTATAGCCTATAAAGGTACTAAAAAACCACCTTTATTTCAGTACCCACACCTGGCTCACTGTCCAAAATTATCTTGGCATTATGTAATTCTACTATATGTTTAACTATAGACAACCCAAGACCAGTTCCACCTGTTGCCTTAGATCTGCTCTTATCTACACGATAAAATCTTTCAAACACCTTGTCCTGTTCAGCAGCAGGAATGCCTATACCATCATCCTTAACCACCAGCACTGGTGTTTTCTTATGATAAACATTTACCCATACATGACCATTTTCATTATTGTATTTAATAGCATTCTGCACCAGATTATATACAACCTCCCTTAAGCACTCCCTGTTTCCAAAAACATTACAAGGCTCACCATCAAATATTAGATGAATTTTAGATTTACTTGCTACTATAACAAGAGTGTCAACGGACTCCTTTACAAGCTGATACAAATCAACTGTTTCAAACTCCAGCTCCTGACTTCCATCTAACTCAGACAGGCTGATGATATCGTTGATAAGCCCCAATAGCCTATCTGAGTTGTGCTTTATTTCCTCTATAAAATGCTGTTGCTTGTCAGGAGCTACCATACCGGTTTCCAAAAGCTCTGCATATCCAGATATTGCTGTGAGTGGAGTTTTTAATTCATGAGAAACACTGGCCGAAAAATCCTGCCTTGATTTTGCTGCTGCCAAAACATCAATGTGCTGATTGCGGATTTTTTTCATAATAGGAATCAGCTCCTCATACTCAGGTGTATAGGTACTATCATCAATGTGTGCCACCATTTCCTCTACAGGGCCAACTATTCTTTTTGTTAGCAGCTTTGAAGCAATTACACATAATGCTATTATGCCAATAGTAACCACCACATACACAACTAGCTCAAACCAGGAATCCTGCTGCATTCGCCTTTTATTAACAAGCAGATACAGTGTCTCCACATCAAATGTCATCGCAAGTATTGTTATAATAGTCACAGTCAACATGCTTAGCTGAATTCGTTTTCTCATTTAATCACATACCCCACATTTCTTACTGTGCAATATCATTGTCATCCTCTACAATATAAATTAAAGCCATTTTTTCCTCCCTATCTAAAAATATTCAACAGTTTCACTTATATAGTAGAAGTGCTTTGTAAAAAAACTTTAAATTGATAGGTTAGGATTGGTAAATTTTACATTCATAATTTAGATTCTAGCATAGAAGAAAACATGGTGAAAGAATTATAAAAATTCAGATTAAGTGCATAGGAATGAATAATCAGATATTAAAAAAGCCAGCGCATAAACGCTGGCTGAACTTTCGGGGAGTGCGACCAAAGTTACCCTTGGTCGCTGAGTTATGAAAAATTTGGTATTAGCTTTTCGCTAGTACGTCATAAACTATATCATGATTATTTGAATAACGCAATACTTTTTTCACATTTTTTTCACAAAAATTGTTTTTTCTTGTTTTTGGATGGTTTCGCATTAACCTAGTATTTACAGGACTTTATCGTGATAAATTAAAAAAGCGTTTCTATTTGTGCCTCAATTGTTCACAAATATAACTGATAAACTCATTCACTATCGGACTGATTTTTACACTGTCGTTAGTAATGATTCCAAATTGAATTTCCCCTTCATTACTTTTCAGTCTGAGTCCAGGTCTCACTCCTGTATCATAGCTGTTAAAGCTGTCTGCACTAAGATTAGCCAATGAATTTTTTTCCAAAAAAGCATGCATTACATAATCACTATTAGTAATAACTGCAATGTCATCCTTTATTGTAACTTCATCGCCATCCTCTGTATGCCATAGGCCATTTCTAAAATATTCATCCTGTTCAGATTGAATGAATTTCATGTTGTGAATATTATCTATCGACTTATCAAGCTTTCCAACTGTATCATCAGGCTGGAAATATACCATTCCATCTACTGATTTTAGCTTTTCAAAATTAAGCTGATATTTTTTTAATTCATATTCAAATTGTAATCTTATTTCTGGAAATACATAGACGAATCCTACCTCATCTTCCATGAGACGTATTCTATTGATAATATTTGGTGTTGTATCTGCATGGAATGAATAACAGACATCTAAATCCTTATGAAGCTCATAAAAATCTGAAAAACAATTGGCCAACCATGAGCTGTGGTTGGCACTGATTTTGACCATATTTTTTTGGTGTTTAATGCTATCTGTTTCAAGAGAGGCAAAATCCAGCACCAGCTTGCTGGCTCTATTATGAAATCTCTTACCCTCAGAGGTTAGAGTAATTCCTTTGCCCTCTCTTTTAAAAAGCTGATAGCCCAATTCCATTTCAAGCGATGCAATCACCTTACTAACACTTGACTGGGTTGTATAAAGTACTTTGGCAGCCTCACTAAAGGAACCTACATCTGCTGCAACAACAAAATACTTTAACTGTTTTATCTCCATAATCACCCCTTGCTGTTATTTAACAGCTCTTATACTAAACATCTTATCTGGAATGTAAAATTCGTCACGCTCCACAAAGATACGCTCCCCAAAGGTTTTATCTGTAATAATATCTTTAAATCCTATCTCTTCTAAAATGTGAAC
>JAGBJE010000108.1 GCA_017934625.1 Pseudobutyrivibrio sp.
CAGAACCGATTGCTTTCTTAATACCAACATATACGAAATAAGGTACTACACCGATAAGAATTCTAGGTACAACAGCGATGAATGTGCTCTTTAAAACTAGTAAAACAGCTGCTCCTACTGTATCGTGTGGAAGCATTGAAACTGCAGCGACTGGTGAGAATACGAATGCTGAAAGTGATGCTGCTCCAAGTGAGCTCTTAATTAAGCTGGTAAGTCCAAACACGCCTCCAAGAAATCCGCCCTTCTTTGGTCCTAAGAATAATGAACCAATGATAACTGGAATATGAAGTGTTGTTGCATTAATAACTACAAGTGGAATAAATCCGAGTGGTGTTGATGCCATTACTACAATAATGGCTACGAATAACGCTGTGAGCACAAGCTCATAGGTCTTAGAATTGTTGCTTTGCATAAATTTCCTCCTTTTGGTAGAAGCCTATTAACTGGTCTCCTCCTAGTAACACTATGCGTAAGCGCAATGAAGAACTGCATTTAAAATTGCCTTTGGCAATAGGCAGTTCTGGTCAGGCAATTTCAAGCTAAAGCTCGAAATTACCTACATATAACAGCTCATTTATTCTATCATCTTATTTATCGGATGGCAATATAAATCGCCTTAGGGGCAGTATGTTAAACATCTCTTTATAAACATTTAATAATTTTTTATTAGTAAAACCTTGATACAAATACTATACTGATATAAAAGAAAGTAAGAGGAGGATAAATATATGTACTATGGATACGGATTTGGATATGACCCAACAATAATATTAGTACTTATCGGCGCAGTCATCAGTGGAATTGCTTCCATGAATGTACAACGTACTTATAACAAATATAGTAAGATAAGAAATTATCGAGGCCTCACATCTAACCAGGTGGCAGAGCACATACTTCATGCTGCTGGAATATATGATGTTAGAATAGAAAGAATCAGAGGAAACCTAACAGACCATTATTCACCTAATGAAAAGGTGCTTCGTCTTTCAGATGCAGTTTATGGACAGACAAGTGTAGCTGCGCTTGGCGTTGCAGCCCATGAATGTGGACATGCCATCCAGCATCAGGAGGGCTATGCGCCACTTAAGCTTCGTTCAGCATCAGTTCCACTTGCCAACATTGGTTCATGGGTTTCTTGGCCAATCATTCTTATTGGTTTGTTAATTGGCTATACACCACTTGCAGAGGTTGGCGTGTTCTTATTTACATTTGTTGTTGCTTTCCAGCTTATCACTCTTCCAGTAGAGTTTGATGCCAGTGCAAGAGCCCTTAGAATCCTAGACCAGGATAGAATACTAGAGGGTGAGGAACATGCCGGTGCTACAAAGGTACTTAAGGCAGCAGCTATGACCTATGTAGCAGCATTGTTCACAACCATCTTGCAGTTACTTAGATTAGTATTACTTGTTAGTGGTGGTCGCAGAAGAGATTAATTGATTAAAGTAGTCACGATATTCACTGATACGATTGGATTTTCTTAGCTTCTTGATTAGCTTTTCTTCATCAGGGAAGTTTACCTGCCAGAAGCTTAAAAATTCCTTCATGCGGTGAAGCACTGGCTTCTCACCTGAAAGGACTTCAGTGTACTGGCTAAGCAAATCATCATGGAACTTCTTAAATATTACAAGGTCTAGCTTAATGTCTTCATCGGCTAGGCCTTTTTTGTATCCATTTGCAAGTCCTGGGTTTGCTATTAAACCTCTGCCTATCATCACAGCATTTAGATTATCGTATTTACGATATGTATCTTTGATACCTTCGATAGTAGTAA
>JAGBJE010000109.1 GCA_017934625.1 Pseudobutyrivibrio sp.
CAGTATCCTTAAAGAAGGCCTTACAGGAGATACCCTCAGTATTATCCGCCACAGCAAAAAGAAGAATATTGGTAGTCTGGAAGCTGCGGCCATCCACACCGGCAATAGTGCCCTGAACCACTATATTCCTCATTTCACCTTCTATCTGAGAAATAGGGATAATTTCACCTATTATAGCCTCACCATAAACAAGGGGACTATCATCATCGCCAATTGGAATAGACGCACGTCTAGGACGGGAGGATTTATTGGAAGTGCCTTTTTCTCCACCGCCACTGGCAGAAGAAGCTCCACCATAACTACCACCATAGCCGCCACCGCCCTGAGCAGGCTTCGGAGCTGGTGCTTTGGCAGCCTCTAATGCAGCCTGGTACTCCTTAGTCTCATGAACAGCCTCTTCTACATCAGGCACCTCTATTTCCTCATATACAGGCAAGCACTCCAGCTTAATAGGATAGCCGATTACCTTGATACCGGCTTCCTTTAAATCCTGTAAAATATTATGTTCTTCGAGAAGGTATTTACTAAAATCGCCATTTACCTGCAGCAAAATCTTGGATTCTTTATATATGCGGTTAGAGTGCAAAAGGATGTGCCGCACACCCTGGTTCTCCTTGGCAACATAATCCACCAGCTTTTCCCAGTTCTGCTCCACAATTTTGTCCAGCTTCATGGCTGTCTGATAGATAAGCACCTTGGCCACCTGATTCTTTTCCTCCACAAAGGAAGCCACCCGTTCAAGGAGTGATTCCGCAATTTGTGGCATAGTCCAGGCCAGTATTTCCCATGTATTGGTATCCAAAGAAATTTCCACATGACGAATAAAGCCGCCCTTAAGCAGCACCTCCTCATCATGATTCATTTCCATCCCCCTGGCCAAGTCAAACAATATACGACTGGTCTTGGGGACAATACAGTATTTATCCATAAGAAGCAAAACCCCCGAATACAAATCATCTTTCCTAAATAGTATAGCAGAAAAATGATGATAAAATGCACAAAAAAAGAATTCGCCGCAAGATTTCTCTTGCGGCGAACTCCTCCTGAAAGGGGAACTATTGAAAAAAGGTATTAATCAAAGCATACCTTATGAGGATTCAAAATGTTGTTTGGATCGAATGCCTTCTTGATTCCCTGCATCAGCTTCATGGACTCCTTAGGGAGGCTTTCCTTCAGATAAGGCTTCTTGGCAAGACCGATACCATGCTCACCGGAAACCTGACCCTTCAGCTCACGAGCCTTGATGTACATGCGCTCCATTGCCTTGCCCAGCATCTCTGCCCACTTCTTGTCATCCATATCATCACGAAGGATATATACATGGAGGTTACCATCACCAGCATGACCGAAGCTCTTAATGCGGATGCCCATTTCCTTGCGAAGATCATGAACGAACTCAACGAACTCATTTACGCAGCTTCTAGGAACAACTACGTCTACCTCATCCATCATGGTGGTAGAGCCCTTAATTGCCTCAAGGAATGCTCCTCTTGCCTTCCAGATTGCCTCTGCACGCTCGTCAGTATCAGCAATCAAGAGGTCAAGTGCGCCCTGCTCCAAGCAAATCTGAGCTACGCTGTCATAATACTTACTGATTTCCTCTACAGATGCACCATCGAACTTCAGTAAGAGGTAAGCATCAGCCTGGTTATCAGGGAACTTCTTGCCGAGGTACTCCTCAGAGTCCATAATAACCTCGCGCTCCATGAACTCTACAGCAGTAGGGATAACGTTGGAGCTAACAATAAGAGGTACAGTGCCAATAGCCTGTGCCAGAGTTGGGAATGGAATCAACAGAGAAACATTCTTCTGTGGCAGTGGCAACAGTCTAAGGATTGCCTTAGTAACCAAGCAGAGAGTACCCTCGGAACCTACAATCAAATCCTTAAGGTCATAGCCGGAGCTGTTCTTTACAACCTTGCCGCCTACTTCCATGATAGTACCGTCAGCCAGAACTACCTCCAAGCCACGTACATAGTCTCTGGTTACACCATATTTAACAGCACGCATACCACCGGCATTGGTGCTGATGTTACCACCAATGGTTGCAGTCTTCTCACCTGGATCAGGTGGATAGAAAAGGCCCTTCTCCTCTACATACTGACCAATTTCCATCAGCAGAACGCCTGGCTCAACAGTGAGGGTCAGATTCTTTTCGTCCAGCTCCAAGAAGTGATTCATAAGAGTAGTATCAATCATGATACCCTTCTCCACTGCAACGGAGGAACCTACCAGACCAGTACCAGCACCTCTAGGGGTTACAGCAATATGCTTGTCATTAGCATATCTCATAACCTTGGATGCTTCCTCTGCAGAGGTAATCTTTACTACCATCTCAGGATAGGAAGCGTCAGCACTTAACTCGTCATGACTATATTCTTCATTAATTTCATCAGCCCAAAGAATGCGCTCACGAGGCACATACTGGCTGATAGCCTCTAAATCGGAAGCATCTAAAACCTTGTATTCGCTCATGCCTTTACACCCTTTCCCTGTTTAACCTGCTCAATGAGCTTTGGAATAACTTCATAAATATCACCGATAACAGCGTAGTTTGCTACCTTAAAGATGCTAGCATTAGGATCAGTGTTGATAGCAAAAATGTTGTCGGAGTTGTTCATACCAGCTACAAACTGAATTGCACCGGATACACCACAGGTGATAATGAGTCTAGGACGAACGGTACGGCCAGAAAGACCAATCTGATGCTTGGCATCAAGCCAGCCAGCCTCTGCCAATGGTCTGGTGCAGGCAATATCGCCGCCCAGAGCATCTGCCAGCTCGCGAACCAAAGCAATGTCTTCCTTCTTCTTCAGACCACGGCCTGCAACAACAAGGATATCAGCATTTTCAATGCTCTTTTCCTTCTGCTTCTGGGTAATACCCAAAACCTGAGTACGGGTCTTAAGCTTTTCAGCTGGAACGGAAATCTTAACGATTTCGCCCTTAGCCTCAGCACTGCGCTCAGGAGCATCCATAATCTTATAACGAACAGTAGCCAGCTGAGGTCTGGAGTTTGGAGTCAGAATCTCTGCCATGATGTTACCACCAAATGCAGGACGAATCTGTACCAAATCAGTATTCTCATGGATATCCAGAATTGTGCAGTCTGCTGTAAGACCAGTGTTAAATCTGGAAGCAACTCTTGGAGCCAGCTGACGGCCTACAGGGGTTGCACCAACCAAAATAGCGGAAGGCTTAATCTCGTTTACAAAGGCCTCAAATGCTGCAGTATAGGACTCCATCTGGAAATCCTTCAGCTCTGGGGCATCCACAACGAATACCTTATCTACGCCATAGTGAAGCAGCTCCTCTGCTTTCTTTTCAATATCACTACCAATGAATATAGCATATACAGGATGGTTAATCTTCTTTGCAAGCTCACCAGCTTTACCAAGAAGCTCATAGGTTACCGGATGAATTTCACCATTTACATGGTCAACATATACGGTAATACCATTCCATAAAGACTTATCAACAGTCTTTACTTCTTCCTCTACATACTCCATTGCACCAGGCTGGCCCTTCTTTACACAGAGCTTACAGAGCTTACAGCCTGCATTAACTTCCAGCTTGCCATCCTTTTCTTCTAAGGCATTAAAAGGGCAAATGGAAATCATTGCATTAATATCAGTTACTTTGTCCTGATGAACTATCAGTTTTCCCATTGTTAATCCCCCTTATCCTAACAATTTTCTGCTCTTGATTGTACTGTAAATTTTCTCTGCCAATACATCAGCAGGATCATCCCAGGTAACCTGAACCTTGTCGGATGTAGGTGGGAATATACGCTGAACCTGAGTAGCGGAACCATTAAGACCATAGTTGTTCTTGTTCTGGTCTTCCATATCCTTTAAGGTGTACATAACGATTTCGCGAGCCTCAGTGTCCTTCTTCTTTAAATAAGATGGAAGGCGTGGCTGTACAATATCCTTCTGAACAGTGATAAGGCATGGGAAGGAAACCTTCAAATGCTCAATATCCTGTGCCATTTCCATATCTACAAGTATATTGTCACCCTCAACGCCTTTAATTTCTTTTACATTACATACGCATGGAATATCCAGCTGCTCGGATACCTCAGGACCAACCTGTGCAGTATCACCATCTGTAGTCTGGAGTCCGCAAAGTATTATATCAAACTTGCCAAATTTCTTGATACCCTGTGCAAGAGTATGTGCGGTAGCCAATACATCAGCTCCGCCGAATGCACGGTCAGATACGATTGCACCAGCATCTGCACCCATTGCATACGCTTCCTTGATAATTGCCTGAGCCTGTGGTGGTCCCATGGTTATTACGCTCACTCGGCCACCGTACTGCTCCTTCAATTTCAGTCCACATTCAAGCGCATACAGATCGTAAGGGTTCATCTTGCTATCTGCGCCGTTACGCTTCAATACTCCGGTAACAGGATCAACCTCTACCTTATTGGAGCCTGGAACCTGTTTGATACAAACCAGAATTTCCATGAATAAATCCTCCTCATACTTTCATTATATAGCTCAGGGTAAGTGGAAAACTTACCCTGAACTTTTCCCCTGATAACAATTATAATACTTTATAGCTTTTCAGCCAACAAATCTGCAATATGCTTTACCTTGATTCCAGTATTCTGGTTATCAAGACCACCGCCAATCTGCATCATACAGGATGGACAAGCAACTACGCAGGTAGTAGCTCCTGTATTCTTGATATTCTGAACCTTTTCCTCCAGCATAGGGATAGAAACTTCAGAATACTTCATACCGAAGGAACCAGCCATACCACAGCACTTATCGCAGTTCTTCATCTCAACAAGCTCTACGCCTGGAGTTGCATCGATAAGAGCTCTAGGCTCCTCATAGATGCCAAGACCACGTTTCATGTGACAAGAATCGTGGA
>JAGBJE010000110.1 GCA_017934625.1 Pseudobutyrivibrio sp.
CTGGACCAATTTAAGCTGTCAATGGTTGCGATACAACCTTGGCCTGCCGTTGACAGTTTAAATTGATCCGGATAGCCTATGACAAGCAAGTGAAATATGGTAACTTAACAACAAGGTTTAACTGACAACTACCTAGTCAAATTTCGGAAGTGTTTATGACAAATTATTGGGCCTTGGAGCTCAAGGCTATGGTTTTGCTTATCTAGAATATGTTACGAGAAAACCTCACCCAGGCTATTCTTTACCTTATTACGATGTACACAACATGTACCTACACTACATGATTGAATACGGCATCATTGGCCTTATCTCAGCCAGCAGCCTGTTTATCTATAGAGCTAAGATGATGTTAACCGACACCGACTATTTCTTCAAAATAAAAGGAATAGCACTCATCACCGCAATGATAAGTGCTATCTTCCTGTTCTTTAACAATATTAACATGGCTTTTATTCCATGTATTTTGTGATATTTATTCCACTTCCCTCAGCTTGAGCATCCTCAAATCTGTTATCTTAGGAGTAGCTATCACCTCATCACCTGCCATAACAGATATTGAGATGCTTGAGTGGGAATTGAGAAGCCATCCTCTGGCTGCACCAAGTGGGAACAGCAGCTTTCCTTCGTCCATATCACAGCTTGATGTAATGATTTCTCCTGCATCATTTTTCCAAGAGACCATCACTTTCAGTCCATCATTGTATATCTTTTTCATCAATGATTTCGACAGCTGAGAGGCGTCCTCGTCATCATATTCTATGAAATGATTATTGTACAACCCATACCGGCTCTCGCTCATATCACCTTCAAATTCCAAATACATAAAATCTGCATCATCACCGTCGAATGCAGAAGCAAAATCCACCGATACACCCTCTTCATTTTCATTCAGCTCATAACCATAGTCCTTCTCAGTAAACACAGGCTCTAACGACTCCATGGAGCTGCCGAATGAGCCAGCAATTAGTCCCAAATTATCTGTTTCATATGATAGAAATAGATTGATATTTTTGTTCTGCTCCAAAATATCTTCCTTAGCAACGCCGCCTACATTAGGAATGAACAATCTGACATTCTCGTTATCAAATGTGTATTCACCGGATGTCACTAGCCAGTGGTAGAAATAATAATTCCTCAATGGACTAATATTCATGCCGACTATAGTATTGTTATCTCTGATGATATCAAGAGTCTCTTCCACAGCGCCATATCCCTTGATAGTATTGAGGATTTCCATGGCCGAATCCCCCTTAATATCACATAGGTAAAACAGGCCAAAGCTATCTACAATGCCCATGTAAGACTGATCCTTGCCAAGCGTATTCAAGTAATCATTGGTGCGCATTACATAGCTATATGTATCCTCTTCTACAAAACATTCACCAAACCTAGGCTCAGCGCTATTTGTGTAAACATATCCATCAGGGACTGTATAGTTTGCTGCAAGCTTTTCATCTGCATCAAGCTTCAGGAAGCCCTCTCCAGACACTGCCGATATAATAAATATCGTAAATACGAATATTGGTAATACGTTTCTATTATCCTTCTTCAGATAACGGGCAATCAGTATGATTAGCACCACAAATGCTGCTCTAATCACTCCATCACTTCGGGAATAGATATCGAAATAATCAAATCTTACCACCGTGTAGCTAAATGAAATCAATAGCATTAAGCCAATTGAAATAGCAAGGCATGCAGATTCTGGATTCTCCATTTTAAGCGCAAGCTTTCTTGCCACAGCATTACCACTTCTTAGGAACAGGGCCACCGAAAGCCATATGATACTGATCATCACCAAGTATGAAATGATGTAGTATGCCCCTAACCTAATTGGCAGGCTTGGAATATATGATAAGAAATTCTCCGGCACTGCCTGACCAAAGCGGGCAATTCCATCTGCGTAAATTGTCTGCGAGCCCATAGCCAGCATGTGCTTAGCGGTTCCGATTAGCAGCTTCATTCCACCTAGCACAGGAATGCAGCACACTATCCACCAGGCCCAGAATCTTACAGTCTTTACATCCTTTGCCAAATCTCCTGATTTAGCGTAGCTGTATATTTGCCATATTCCAAGTGGTAAAAATCCAAAACAAACCGCCGCACCAAAAACTGGATAATACAAGGCGTGCACAAAGCTTGTCAAAAACCACGCCTTCAACCATAGATTCTTCTTTTCAATAAGCTTAGGCCATGCAAGAAGCAGGATGATTGGAACGATCAATGCTACTCTATTATAGTCTGTTACTAAAAATACAAGGGATACAACAAGCACCCACTCTGCCTTCAGCTGCCTTCTAAGTAAAAAGACGATGATGAAAATAATTGCAAGGTAAAAGATGTTAGTTGACAAGTGATAATATCCTGCATACCCGTGTCCAAATAGCTTCAAGAAAAATCCATGTATCACAGAGTACATACCAGACACTGGAATATACTGCGAAAATGCCTTCTGCCCTAATTCAAACATCTGGGAATAGCCTATTATGTTTTCAAACGGATGATGCAAATCGCTTGAAATAATTGCGCCACTACCACTGAATCTGTTGAAAGCCATAATGCTAACGCATGTACCAAAACTTAGCACTGAATCTAAGTTCTCAGCTTCATTCCAGGCATTTCTGATTCTCACA
>JAGBJE010000111.1 GCA_017934625.1 Pseudobutyrivibrio sp.
CGAACCAATGCTAGTTCCTTCAAAAACTGTCCCGTCTTCCAAAATTAAAAATGCTTTCATTATTTCTTCCTTTTTCCTTTTTATTAAAACTCCAAGGTAGTATTTACCTTGGAGTTACGTTTTTACCTAAAATAATCTACACCAGACTCAAACAACTTCATATCCTGATTGCCATAGATGTTAATTGAAACACCATCACCCTTACGCTCGGCATGGCACATCTTACCGTAAACTCTACCATCAGGGCTAGTAATGCCCTCGATAGCAGCGAAGCTTCCGTTGATGTTCCATTCCTCGTCCATAGATGCATTTCCTTCTAAATCTACATACTGAGTTGCCACCTGACCATTTTCGAATAGCTTTTTAATCCATTCCTCAGGCGCAACAAATCGGCCTTCACCGTGTGATGCTGGCGCGCAATAAACTTCACCAGTCTTTGTACCGGCAAGCCATGGTGACTTATTGCTGACTACCTTTGTATATGCAATTTTTGAAATATGACGTCCGATTGTATTGTATGTAAGTGTTGGAGAATCCTCTGTCTGAGTATGGATTTCTCCGTATGGCACAAGCCCAAGCTTAATAAGTGCCTGGAAACCATTACAAATACCAAGCATCAAACCATCTCTATTTTCAAGAAGATTTGTGATAGCTTCTTTCATCTTGGCATTTCTAAATGCTGTTGCAAAGAATTTTGCAGAACCCTCTGGCTCATCACCAGCTGAAAATCCTCCTGGGAACATCACAATCTGCGACTGAGCTATTGCTCTTGAGAACTCATCTACAGACTCGCGAATGTCCTCTGCTGTCTGGTTCTTGAAAACCTTAACATTTGTGATCGCGCCAGCCTGCTCAAATGCTCTAGCTGAATCGTACTCGCAGTTAGTACCTGGGAATACTGGAATAAATACTCTAGGCTTAGCAATCTTATTCTTGCAAATATAGAAATCCTTTGCCTTATATAAATCAGACTGAACAGCGGTTGTATCATCACTGCTCTTCGTTTTAAATACCTTTTCAAGTGGACTAGTCCATGCGCTTAAGGCCTCATCCATAGTAATCTTAACATCCTTGTAAGTGAATGTGGCATCATCTGTAACTTCACCAACTACATATCCACAATCAGTAAGGCCTGCCTTTGTAAGCTCGTTTTCTATTGCAAGAGCTGCATCCTCTGAAACCTCAAGGACAATACCACCTACAGAATATCCGAACAATGTCTTGTTTGTAAAGCCATCAAAAATCTTAACACCAAGCTTGTTACCAAAAGCCATCTTAGATACAGCAGGTACAAGTCCGTATGCATCAAGTGCGTATGCGGCCTTAACATTTCCCATTTCAACCATCTGACGAACAGCTGCATAAATCTGCTTTGCCTGGTCATAGTTAGGCTGATCATAAGCATCTCTTAACACTCTAAGAACGAATAGCTTATCTCCTGCTTCCTTAAGCTCAGGTGTTACGATATCACCTACCTTGGCAACATCTACAGCAAAAGAAACAAGTGTTGGTGGAACATCGATTTCATTGAATGTTCCAGACATTGAATCCTTACCGCCGATTGATGGAAGACCAAACTGCATCTGAGCTCTATATGCTCCAAGAAGTGCTGCAAATGGCTGACTCCAACGCTTTGGATCAGCACTCATTCTGCGGAAATACTCCTGGAATGTAAATCTAATCTTCTTGTAATCACCACCAGTTGCAACGATGCGGGCTACTGATTCAAGCACTGCATACTGTGCACCGTGATATGGTGACCATGAGCTGACGTATGGATTAAAGCCAAATGACATCATTGTAACTGCATCAGTCTTTCCATCTGCTACAGGAACCTTAGCTACCATTGACTGAGTCTCTGTAAGCTGATACTTTCCACCGAAAGGCATCAGTGTTGAGCCAGCTCCGATAGAACCGTCAAACATCTCAACAAGTCCCTTTTGTGAACAGTTATTAAGATCTGATAAAGTATCAAGCCAAGCAGCCTTAACATCACCATTTTCAAGATCCTTAGCTACCTTCTCAATTCCAAATTTATCGATATATTTTGCATCTGCATCAGGAAGCTCTACATATACATCCGTCTCCTGATGTGCACCATTTGTATCAAGGAAGGCACGTGATAGATTAACAATCTCCTTACCTCTCCACTTAAGCACAAGACGTGGCTCCTCAGTTACAACAGCGACCTCGATTGCCTCTAAGTTTTCCTCAGCAGCATACTGTAAAAACTTGTTTACATCAGCTGGAGCAACAACTACTGCCATTCTCTCCTGAGATTCTGAAATAGCAAGCTCTGTTCCATCAAGACCAGCATACTTCTTAGGTACCTTATCAAGGTCAACTGTAAGACCTGGAGCAAGCTCTCCGATTGCAACAGAAACACCGCCGGCGCCAAAGTCGTTACACTTTTTGATTATATAAGAAACTTCTTCTCTTCTGAAAAGACGTTGAATCTTACGCTCTGTAGGTGGGTTACCCTTTTGAACCTCAGCACCGCAAACTGCTGTAGACTCAGTATTGTGAGCCTTTGAAGAACCTGTAGCACCACCGATTCCATCACGGCCTGTACGTCCACCAAGAAGAATGATTCTATCACCTGGATCAGAGTTAAGACGCTGAACAGCACGCCTTGGAGCAGCACCCATAACAGCACCAATCTCCATACGCTTTGCTACATAATCTGGATGATAGATTTCCTTAACATATCCAGTAGCAAGACCAATCTGGTTACCGTAAGAGCTATATCCATGAGCGGCCTCTCTAACAAGCTTCTTCTGTGGAAGCTTTCCTTCTATTGTATCCTTAACAGAAACTGTTGGGTCAGCTGCACCTGTAACACGCATCGCCTGATATACATAAGTACGTCCTGAAAGTGGATCACGAATTGCACCACCAAGACATGTTGCAGCACCACCGAATGGCTCAATCTCTGTAGGATGATTGTGTGTCTCGTTCTTAAAGTTGATTAACCACTCTTCTTCTGTACCATCTACATTGATTGGAACTACGATTGAACATGCGTTAATCTCATCAGATTCTTCCTGATCATCAAGCTTTCCATCTGCCTTTAGACGCTTCATCGCAAGAAGTGCCAGGTCCATAAGGCATACAAACTTGTCATCTCTATCCTTGTAAAGAATCTTGAAATTATCAAGATAATCATTGAAAGTATCCTGAATAGGAGCCTTATAAAAACCATCTTCGATAGTTACATTCTTGAGCTCTGTAGAGAATGTTGTGTGTCTACAATGATCTGACCAATATGTATCTAATACCCTAATTTCAGTAACAGTAGGGTCTCTTAATTCATCTTTGGAAAAATAGTGCTGAATGTGAAGGAAATCCTTAAATGTCATAGCAAGATTTAAGGAATTATATAAATCTTTTAAATCATTTTCAGCCATTGAAGAAAAACCGTCAAATGTCTTGACGTCGGCTGGCTCATCGAAATTATTAGATAGAGACTCTGGCAAATCAAGAGAAGTCTCTCTAGAATCAACTGGATTAATACAATGCTTCTTTATAGCATCGAATTCCTCGTCTGTAACATTACCCTCAATAACATAGGTAGTTGCTGTGTGAATTGTAGGTTCTTCGTTTTCATTTAAAAGCTTAAGACACTGCTCTGCTGAATCAGCGCGCTGATCAAACTGTCCCGGAAGAAACTCAACAGAAAAGACTCTACCACTGTAGTCAAAAGTCTCTTCATAAACATTATCAACAGGAGGCTCCGAAAAAACAGTCTTAACTGCCTTCTTAAAAACGTCGTCAGAAACATCTTGAACATCATAACGAATCAAGACTCTAACTCCCGTAACATCCTTGATGCCTAAGTAGCTTCCTATTTCGGATAGCAATGACTTGGCAGATACTGCAAATTGTGGCTTTTTTTCAACGTAAACTCTTCTTACCTTGCCCACTTTACACCTCCGTATATTTACTTGAAAATCTGTGAGTAATGCTTCCTGCCAGCATTTTATGTCCCGTTAACTAGTAAAGCGCTGACAGTCAGCCTCACAGTTAAAAAGAGTATAACACAAAAAATTCACAACTCCTAATAATTTTTTATGTTATTTTTTGCCAGAATTTTGTTACTTTTAACGAAATATCATCAACTGTGGTAAATTCGGCATCATTCCATTCTCGTGGAAATGTCTTTCTATAGCTTGATAATCTGAATCTATCATCCAAAAGAGCAATCACTCCAACATCATCCTTGGTCCTGATAAGGCGGCCTGCTGCCTGAATAACCTTATTCATACCTGGATAAAGATATGCATACTCAAAACCATTCTTACCGCTTTCATCAAAAAAGTCTGCCATAAGCTTTCTTTCATTTCCCACCTGTGGTATGCCTGCTCCAAGAATCACTACGCCAATTAGCTTTCCACCTACTAAATCTATTCCCTCAGAAAAAATACCGCCAAGAGCACAGAAGGCAACCATAGACTTATCTCTCTTCTTTTCAAACTCAAGTAGAAAATCTTCTCGCTCCTGCTCGGTCATATTCTGACTTTGCACAAGGATATCTACATCCTTGGCTAAAGCTTCATATTTACTTAGAATATCCTCTAAAAATTTGTAGGATGGTCCAAACACCATATAATTTCCTTGCTTAGCATTTACGATGGCATCGATATATGTGGCATATTTCAGATACTCATCATCGCCTCTTCTAGTGTACTTGCTAGTTACATCTGTACCAAGTAACAACATCCTTTTCTTTTGGTCGAAGACTGAATCCACATAGATGGCGTAAACATCCTTTTCGGTACACAATAGATTCTTATAGTATTCAATTGGAAGAAGTGTAGCGCTGAAATACACTGTTGCTCTTGCCATCCTAAGCCTATCCTGAAGCTGTGCAGATGGGTCAATGCAATACAGATGAAGATTGAAATTTTTGTCCTCATCAAAATCACAATATATCCTATAATGCTCACTATCCTGCTGATATGCGAGGGCTGTAAAGTTCCTAAGTCTAAAATAAAAATCCAGCACCTCATCCTGATAGATACCAAACTTTATTTCCTTTTTAAATAATTGCTCCAATATCATCTGAAGATTATCACAAGCGTTAAGCAACATATCAATATCTTCAAGGACCGTTACATCATGGTCGCATTCTCTTTTATACTCCAGCATGATACGATTGCACTTTTCTAATGCATTAACCAGTTTCTTGCTGACAGGCTTCGCATACCTTTTTATAGATAAAATTTCCTCTTTAATAAGAGTTTCCGAATACATTTCACGGGCTCTATCCACCATGTTGTGTGCTTCATCTACTAAGAAGATGTGCTCTCCACTTTTACCATCTGCAAAAAACCTTTTTAAATAAACATTAGGGTCAAACACGTAGTTGTAATCACAAATAATACCTTCGCACCAAGTGCTAACATCAAGAGCCAGTTCAAATGGGCATACTACAAACTCTTCTGCATATGAAAGGATTACATCTCTTGTAATCACGTTTTCCTTAGTAATAACCTCATATATAGCATCATTAATTCTATCAAAATGTCCCCTTGCATATGGACAATTATCAGGATTGCAATCAGCCTCATCACACATGCACATTTTTTCTTTAGCTGTAAGCATTATAGTCTTGCCCTCATAACCATTTTGGGTAAGCATTAAATATGCATCCTTTGCTGCTATAGCTGTTGCAGTCTTTGCAGTCAAATAGAATATTCTTTCAGCTAAGTTTTGTCCTAAGGCCATTACTGCAGGATATACATTTGCAATAGTTTTACCTGTACCTGTTGGAGCCTGCATAAATAAAATCTTTTGCCTATAGATACTTCTATACACATCAGCTACAAGCTTCCTTTGACCATCTCTATAAGCAAATGGGAATTTTAGATTTCTAGCAGATTCTAGTAGCTCCTGCTTATGATAATATTGAAAATCTGACCATTTCCTAAATATCTCTATAATTGTAAGAAACCACTTTTCAATCTCTTCATAGGTATAAATTTGATTAAATCGCTTTATTTCTTCTGTTTCAAGGCTGACATATGTCATCTGTACTTCAACTGTTTCTAATTCATATTCACTAGCTATGATATAGGCATAGCATTTGGCTTGAGCTTCATGGACCAGAACAGGCTTTTCGAATGTCATAACATCCATATACATGCCTTTGATTTCATCTACCGTGGCAGCTACAACTATCCCATCTTCATCTCTATCAAGTACAAGTCCATCTGCCCTTCCTTCTATACCTAGAATATAGTCATCATACTCCACCTGATATTTAAGCGGTACCTCAGCACTATAAAAGGGACCCATAGAATTCTGGATTTTTCTATGGATCCTACTACCTGCTTGCATAGCCTCAAAAGGGTCTACCGAGCCTTTTCTATCGTCTATGTCACCTTCTCTAAGAAGAAATTCTACAAGGTTTCTAACAGATATATTTATTTGTGCCTTTTCTCCCTCTGGAGTAATTAATCTCGAAACTTTCATAATAAAAAAGACCTGTAAGTATTAGCTTACAGGTCTTATTATACAATATAATATTCTACGCAACAACGAACTTCTTAACAGCGTTAAAGAAAACTGAATCTGAATGCTCTGAAACATTAACATCCATTTCACGCTTAATGCCCATTGCAAGTACTCCAAGTAAAGACTTGCCATCAATATAAACAACACCGCTATGAAGATCAATGTCTCCTCCACACTTAGAAGCAGCTGTTACAAACTCTTCTGCATCCTGAGTGTTCTCTAAACGAATTTTAAACTTCATAAAAATCAACTCCTATAACTTTAAGACTATAACTTTATTTTTATATTTATATCACGGTCGACAGCTTGTGTCAATGCAATTCTTACCATGGATATTTCAATTCTTGCATTCAATCAGAAACAAAGCCTCGGTCATTACCTAACCGAGGCTTTAATTATTTATTGTATAAACATGCTTCCATACCATTTCAAAGCTTCTACATAAGCTTCATATACATCATCCATTTCAATATCATGTAATACCATGAGTCTTGAAACCTCCTGCCAGTCTCCAGCCTCATAGCTTAGTAAAAACTCCAACTGAGGAGCAAATATACCATCATCACTTACTAAGGCTTTCTTTATTTCATTACTTACACCTACCTGCTCTAACGCTTTATCCATTGGCATATCCAAAATAAGATTTAACAACGAAAACAGTCCCATAAGGAATAGCTCATCTTTTCTCATGGCATAATCAAAAATTGGAGCCAAGTTTTCAGCAAATCTCGCTCTTACCAAGGATAGTCTTGTAATCTCATTTGGCTTACCTGCCGCAAGTTCATTAAGCAATGTAGTATTCAACCATCTTCTAAGTTCTTTTTGGCCAAGTAATGCTGTTGCTTGAGCTATGGAGCGAATATTAGAATTGATTGTAAGCTTATTTGCTATCTTAAGTAACTCAATAGTAAGTGCAGGATCCTGGCTAATTACATTAGCAACATCATCTAAATCAAAATCAGGTTCATTAATAACCTTCATGAGTTTTAAATAATTGATTTTAATTGGTGCTACCTCTGTGTCACCAGTATTAATAGGTACTCTAAAGAAGGTTCCTTCAAATACCTTAAAGAGACCAGATTCTTTCGCACTCTCAAATTCTTCTTTAGAATGCAGATTTTCAGCACACAAGTCTATCTTAGGAAGAACCTTCCTAAATTCCCTAGCCTGTTCTATTACATCCCCAGTATCACTGTTGATTAAAAGCAAATCAAAATCATCCATCATAAATTTAAATTCATCTAGACTAGCTATAGGCAAATCCTTGAGTGCAAGTTTAAAGCCTTTGCTCTTTAAATCCTGCAAACGTTTATTATAAGACTCCTCTGGCTTGATAGTCTGATCAATAAGTAAAACAATTCTACCATCAAATCCAGTTAATTGTTGTTCAATATTTGAAAAAAGCGAAATGTTATTAATCGGAACAATAATACTGCAATTGGCTACTAAATCATCTTCAGAAACGCTGTCGAAAACTTCTAAGCCAACAATTGAACCAGCCCCATCATATTTCCCTGCAATAAGCAAATGTGGCCTTTCATACATGTTCTCTTTCTGTGCATATAAACAATAAGATGCAACAGACATGTCCTCATAAAAAAGTGGTACTAACGTAGCAAGCATAATTCTTCTCCTTTTGTAAACCCCTTATTTAAAGCATTTAACATCATTCTGACTGAATATTCAGAATATTTATTTTTATTATAACACTCCGTTTTTTTATATTCAATTAATAGGATAAAAAAATAGCTGTGAACATTATAGTTCACAGCTATTAGTCAAACAGGGGACGAGAGAATCGAACTCCCACCAAAGGTTTTGGAGACCCCTATCATACCATTTGACCAGTCCCCTAAATCGTAAGCGAAAAACCTAAACTTGGTTTAAGTCCCTCACCCACGCGACTTATAAATATTAACATAATCTTAAGCCGCTTTCAATAGAAAAAACACATTTTTTTCACATTTTTTCTATCTGATTTTTAGAAACAAAAAGTTCTTGTTTACACAAGAACTTAAGTGGAGACGGAGAGATTCGAACTCTTGACCCCCTGCTTGCAAGGCAGGTGCTCTCCCAACTGAGCTACGCCCCCATAATAGGTATGCCCATTAACAAAATGATAGCAACCTCAAAACTTCACACAGTAAGACTTAGTCTTCCGATTTCGCTACACTTCTTTTCTTTAGAATAAACCTTCGATCTATTAGTATTCATCAGCTGAATGCGTTACCGCACTTACACCTTGAACCTATCTACCTTATCGTCTTTAAGGGATCTTATTTCCTTGATGGAATGGGATATCTCATCTTGAGGGGGGCTTCA
>JAGBJE010000112.1 GCA_017934625.1 Pseudobutyrivibrio sp.
TACAAGTGGACAGTAAAGAGCAAGCCGGATAATGCAGCAGTTGCTATCGATAAGGATAATCAGGCAATAACAGATGTAAGCTTTAATCAAGCTGGAAGCTACGTGCTTACACTCACAGTATCCGATGGAGAGCTTTCAGCATCTGATGATATCAAGATTAAAGTGTCAAAGGCTGAGGCGCTTCCAGAAAAGCTTTGCGAATATGATTTCACTGAAAAAACATTAGACAAGAAAGCTAGATTAATAAAGGATATCAATGATACTGGTTACGATTCAAGCTATAGCTACAATCCAAATCCTGTATTTGCAGCAGAGGATGGAATAAGCTTTGTTGACATGACAGGCGGCTTCTGCGGATATGTTAAGCTTACAGATGAATTGACAAAGGGAAAGATAAAAGAAGCCAAAACAAAGGAGCCTATCATTAATCCAGTTAATCCTTTCAAGCCATCGCAAGGTGGAAGCACAGGTACCACACCAGTTAATCATGAGGTAAACAAAGCTGTAAGCCCAGCAAAGGACATCACAGTAATTGATACTCCTAAGGTACCTGCTGCTGGAAACAATAAAGTTGCTAAAACAACTGATAAGGTTAAGACAGCTAATAGCTCTAAGCAAAAGCCCGAAGCTGAAAGCAGTGTAGATAAGAAAGTAGAAAATAATGAAGATTCTACATTGGAAGATTCAGCTGAGAGAACATTGGAAGATTTAGCTGAGAACACATTAGAAGAGAATAATGAGCAATCAGAAGAAATCATATCTGATGAAGAAACAGCTACTACAGGCGAGAAAAAAGATAGTAATGCAATTCTGATATTAATACTCATTGCACTGGCACTAATTCTTGTAAGTGGCGGATATGTAGTTTTTACAAAAGTATTGAAAAAGGGCAATAAGTAATATAGAAAGACCTATTTGGTGATAAATGCCAAATAGGTCTTTTTTCAGAGAGATAAATTTATTTTATAGCAAAAAATAATATTTTCTATTGCATTAACTGGTGGCTAATCTTATACTGTATGCGAAACAATTAATTAGACAAATGCAGAGTAGACTGTAAAGCGTTAAGTGCTGTCTGTACAGGGAGTTGACAGATAGACGAAGGAATATCCGCGGTTTTATGGTTGCATCCCGCTGCTACATAGTAAGGTACATGGTATACGCCTTCATTGTAGGAAAAGGAAACTGCAAAGGAGGTGTATTTTTTATGAAAAAATTAATGAACACAAAGACACTCACAGTTGCAGCTATGCTTACAGCAGTAGGCATCGTCCTAGGCTTCTTTAAGCTGCCTATCAATCAGTTGATTGAAATCAGATTCGGTTCTATCCCAATTGCCCTTGCTGGCATGATGTTTGGACCAGGTGTGGCAGGAGTGGTAGGTGCACTTACAGATATCGGAGGATATCTGGTTAAGCCTACAGGCCCATTCTTTCCAGGTTTTACTATAAGCGGAATCATGAGTGGTATCATTTTTGGATTAATGCTTCATGGTAAGAAATGTACATTGCCTAGGATTTTTGCAGCTCAGGTAGTGCACACATTTATTGTAGGTACTATCATGAACAGCTACTGGCTTAGCCTTCTTTATCTTAAGAACGGTTATCTTGCAGCGATTGTCACACGTCTGCCAAAGGAGCTCATTATGATTCCTGTATACACAGTGATTATGTATGCAGTTCTTAATTCACTTGAAAAGGTAGGAATAAAGAGATTAGCAGTATGATAGATTATAGCTATGAAGAGGCTGTGAAATTTTTTAAGAGTATGCCCCATTTTGCACCACCGGCCACTGGTGGCGCTAAGAAGGATTTCTTCTCACTAGATGCAGAACTGGCACTTTTAGAAAAGCTTGGTAGGCCTCAGGATAAACTTAAATATGTTCATATAGCAGGAACCAACGGCAAAGGTTCAACCTGCGCATATTTGGCTAATATTCTTAATGAGGCATCCGTTGTTACGGGTGCCTTTACTTCACCATTTTTATATCGATATAATGAAATGTTTAGAGTGAATGGCATTGATATTTCTGATGAAGATTTTGCAGAGGTGTTTTCTCAGGTAAAGCCTGCCTATGATGAGCTTGCTAGTGAAGAGATTTTTGTCAGCGAGTATGAGTTTTTGACAGTGATGGCTTTTATTTATTTTATAAAGATGGGATGTGAGCTGGTGCTGCTGGAAGTGAGCATGGGTGGCAGAATGGATACTACTAATGTAATTCCATCTCCGCTGGTATCAGTTATCACCCCAATTAGCTATGACCACATGACTATTCTTGGAAGCACGCTAACTGAGATTGCTACTGAGAAAGCCGGAATAATAAAGTCAGGTACTACTGTAGTAAGTGCCAAGCAGGAGCCAGAGGTTGAACAGGTTTTAAGGAAAGTTTGTAAGTCATTTGAAGATATGGAGATTACATATTATAAGGATGACAGTTGCACCGAAATTGAATTTGTAGAAAAAATAAATGAGATTGTTCCTATAGAATTCTTCCAATCATCTAAGGTAATCACTAGGGATATTCATGGACAGAGGTTTATGACGGCAGATGGTAAAGAGTATTTCACTACTATGCTCGGTACCTATCAGGTTGACAACGCAGCTTTAGCTATAGCAGCAGCAAGAACGCTGTTCGCCCTAGGTTATCCAATTAGTGAAGAAGCTATAGCAGAAGGTATCGCAAATACGAAGTGGTTTGGAAGGTTTACATTGCTTTCCGATAACCCACCTGTAATCATAGACGGAAGCCATAACAGACAAGGCGCAACAGTTCTTCGCCAGTCTTTAGAAGAATACTTCCCAGGCAAGAAAATTACATTCGTACTTGGCATCCTAGCCGACAAGGAAGTGGACATCATCCTAGACACACTGCTTCCTATTGCAGATAAATGCTATACTGTAGCCGTTCCAAACCCTCGTACCATGCCACCAGAGAAGCTGGCAGAGATGATAAGGGCAAGAGGCGTGGATGCAGTCGTACTCGGTGCTGATATAACACTTGATGGCATCAAGGAAAAAGCAGATGTAGTCTGTATTGCAGGTTCACTATATCTAATATCTCAAATAAGTAATGAATCAAAAGTCTAGGCTTTACCACTGAATATAGAAGAATCTGTTTTACAGTGGTAAAGATTACCCCAAATTACCACTGAATATAGAAGAATTTGTTATACAGTGGTAAAGATTCTTAGAAATTACCACTGAATATGGAAGAATCTGTTTTACAGTGGTAAAGATTCCAAGAAATTACCACTGAATATGGAAGAATCTGTTTTACAGTGGTAAAGATTCTTAGAAATTACCACTGAATATAGAAGAAACTGTTTTACAGTGGTAAAGATACTCAGAAATTACCACTGAATATAGAAGAATCTGTTTTATAGTGGTAAATTCAGGTGCCGCGTCCAACCCAAGAAATCATAAAAAAATAATTAACATTACTTTGGTTGACATGCCTAACCTAAAAACTTAAAATTAAAGGAGTTTTAAGTTAGCAAAACAAGGAGATGAATATTATGTACAATGATGATTATAAGCGTTGGCTTGCAGCGGATTTGGATGATCCAGATTTAAAGCCTGAGCTTGCAAAGATTGAGGGTAACGATGACGAGATTAAGGACAGATTTGCAGTAGCACTTGCATTTGGTACTGCTGGTCTTCGTGGTGTTCTCGGTGCAGGTACTAACAGAATGAACGTATATGTTGTACGTCAGGCTACACAGGGACTTGCAAACTGGGTTAAGACACAGGGTGGCAACCAGACAGTTGCTATCAGCTACGATAGCCGTATCAAGAGCGATGTTTTCGCTAAGGCTGCAGCTGGTGTTCTTGCTGCTAATGGTATCAATGTTCGTATTTACGATGCACTCATGCCAGTTCCAGCACTTTCATTCGCTACTAGATACTATAAATGTAACGCAGGTATTATGGTAACAGCTTCTCATAACCCTGCTAAATACAATGGTTACAAGGCATACGGTCCAGACGGCTGCCAGATGACAGATGATGCAGCTGCTATCGTATATGCAGAGATTCAGAAGACAGATGTTCTTACAGGTGCAAAAGTTATGTCTTTTGCAGAGGGCGTTGAGAAGGGACTTATCAAGTTCGTTGGTGATGATTGCAAGGATGCATTCTATGCAGCAATCGAAGACAGACAGGTTCGTCCAGGTCTTTGCAAGACAGCTGGTCTTAAGCTTGTTTACAGCCCACTTAACGGTTCTGGTTTAGTTCCAGTTACACGTGTTCTTAACGATATTGGTATCACAGATATCACAATCGTTCCAGAGCAGGAATATCCTAACGGTTACTTCACAACATGTAGCTATCCTAATCCAGAAATCTTCGAGGCACTTGAGCTAGGTCTTGAGCTTGCTAAGAAGGAAGGTGCAGACCTTATGCTTGCTACAGACCCTGATGCAGATAGAGTTGGTATTGCAATGAAGTGTCCAGATGGAAGCTATGAGCTTGTTTCTGGTAACGAGGTTGGTGTACTTCTTCTTGACTACATTGCAGCAGGACGTATCGAAAAGGGCACAATGCCTAAGAATCCTGTAGCAGTTAAGTCAATCGTTTCTACACCACTTGCAGATGCAGTTGCAGAGCACTATGGTGTTGAGCTTCGTTCAGTTCTTACAGGCTTCAAGTGGATTGGTGATCAGATTGCTGGTCTTGAGGCAGATGGAGAAGTTGATAGATTTATCTTCGGTTTCGAAGAGTCTTACGGATATCTTGCAGGTCCTTATGTACGTGATAAGGATGCAGTTATTGGTTCAATGCTTATCTGCGAGATGGCTGCTTACTATCGCAGCATCGGAAGCTCTATCAAGCAGCGTCTTGAGGAGATTTACGCTGAGTACGGCCGTTACCTTAACAAGGTAGATTCATTCGAATTCCCAGGCCTTTCAGGTATGGACACAATGGCTGGTATTATGAGCTCTCTTCGTGAGAATCCACCAAAGGATATCGCAGGCATTGCTGTAACAAAAGTTACAGATTACAAGAACACAGCAGAGACTGGTCTTCCATCAGCAAACGTACTTATCTACGGTCTTGAGAATGGATGTACAGTAGTTGTTCGTCCTTCAGGTACAGAGCCTAAGATTAAGACTTACTTCACTACAAAGGGTAAGGATCTTGCTGAGGCACAGGCAATGAAAGACAAGCTTGCAGATGCTTTAAAGCCATTATTTAGCTAAGTATTATAGGTAGCCAGTGTGTTACGCTAACAAGCCATAATATTACTACGTCGAGCTGAAGAAAGCTCTCCTTAAGTAATATTAGAGCTTGTTAGCTACACACTGGCTTTTAAAATAGTAGCAACGATTTTACGGAGACGGTTATGAAAGAATTAGATGAAAGATACAGCACGGCGGAGGATGCCATCATAGGCGCCTTTTTCCTGCTGAGCAAGGAAAAACAGTTTGAAAAAATTACAGTGTCTGATGTGGTGAAAAAATCAGGAATTGTTAGGAGTACATTTTATAATCACTATGAGAATGTGCCTGCCCTGATAAGCGCTGCTGAGGACAAGACTATTAATGATATTTTTGAGCTGATGGAAAGCTTTCATCCCAAGGGAGACAGGCAACTGTGCCATTCCTATTTTCTTGCTATTTGCAATTACACCAAGGATAATCCCTTTCTTTCCAGTATTTTACATAGTCCAAGGGGAGATAGCTTTCTTGAAAAAGCTATGCTTATGTTCCATCGCTATGTTGCTAAGGTAAGCGAGGTTGGTTCTGGAATAATCAAGGATAATCAGAGCTTTTCTTATTATATAGCAGCTACTATAGGAATTAATCTTGGTGTGCTTCACAAATGGACAGCGGAGGATTGTAAAGCCCCCGCTGAAGAAATAGCTGATATTCTAACTACTGTATTTTTAAACGGCATCTTGCCCTTTATTGAGATTTAATGGATCATTTCTTTTGATTTTACCAGTAGTGCTTCTAATAAACGGCTCAGTCCTGACTATAAGGTTTGTAATATGCCTGTAGCTTGGCTGAGCTTTGTTATATTCATCAATAAAATCCTGTAGAACATTGCTAATATCAAGAGGGGTAATGCTACGAGCTTTAGCATAATCCATATCAGGATAGATGTGGGCCGTAAGGCCAGTGTTGTTGCCTGATATAATCACCTCTGCAACCAGTGGATTGAGAGCAATCTTGTTTTCTATCTCCTCTGGAGAAATATTTTCCCCGTTAGACATAATGATTAGATTTTTAACACGACCGTTGATGAATAGATATCCATCTTCATCAATATACCCTTTGTCTCCAGTGTGAAGCCAACCATCTGTAAAGGCTGTCTCAGTTTCAGCAGGCATTTCAAAATAGCCTTTCATAACGCTTGTTCCACGGACTAGTATTTCATCATTTTCGATTTTGATTTCTACATTATCAAGAGGCTTTCCAATAGAGCCTGGCTTGTGATTATCAGGAGTATTTGTAGTGATTACAGGGGAACACTCAGACATTCCGTAACCCTCCAAAATATCAACTCCATATTTGGCAAACTCATCTATATAAAATGGGTCAAGATGAGCGCCACCAGTGAAAATGATTCTAAGATTTCCACCAAATATTTTTTCTTTAATAACATCAACAGGCCAATCGGCATTAGCTGACAATCTTTTGTATATGGATTCAATCATCAGAGGCACCATCAGTATTACCTCTGGCTTAAAGACGTTCATGTTTTTCACCATGTGCATGAAGGAATCGTTGATGCATACTATAGACCCTAATGAGAAGCCCTTTAGCCAGTCCATAACAAGGCAGTAAGCGTGATGAATAGGAAGCACACTCATCATTACACAGCCTGGCTCCACCTCATATTGTACATTAGCCACATTGTCGTACAGATTCTTTTGGGTAAGCATTACACCCTTGCTTTTGCCTGTGGTTCCAGATGTAAATATGATTGTGGCAAGGCTGGATGGACTAGAGGCAATCACATCAATCTTATTATTACCAAGGTTCATTAGCTCTGGCAATGTACCAATTCTGGCGTTTTGGATGAACTGTTCGTAAGAATCATTAAGCAGCCAAATTTGTTTTAGATTAGGGCATTGATCAAGAGCCTGGTCTGCAAGGCTAATAAGCTTAGGACTCAAAAACAGTACCTTAGCATGAGAGCGATTTAATAAATCGATTAAATCCTCCTCAGGTAGTAGTGCATCAAGGGGCACAGCCACATTATCACCAGTTACTATGGCAAGATAGCTGGCTATCCACTGAACACTGGTTTCACCTATGATAGCCACATGGGAAGCAGATATTCCAGTGCTGTATAGCCCACCGCGAATTAACCGTATCATTTTATCCAAGCTATCGTAGGTAACCTCTTTTATTTCCTTTTTATGCAAATACCTAATGGCGGTAAGTTGTTTGTAGGAGCCGGCGGTTTTCTCCCAAAGAGTGCGCAGATTTTCCATTATGATGCCTCCTGTAAATCCTGAATCATTGAAAGTGCTTCGCCGATGGTGCGGATGTTTACTATGCGCTCCTGTTGAAGCTCAATATCGAATTCGTCCTCTAATTCACCTAAGAAGGACATAAAATCCAGAGAACTAAAATCCAAATCCTCTCTGAATCGGCTATCAACCTTTAGCTCATCAGGTGAAGCCTGGCAGTACTGGGATACTAATTCCTTAAATTGTTTTTCAATTGACATAACTGTTCCTCCACTTCGTTTATACGATATTTATAATTTCTCCTATTGATAGGTTTGGTTCCTCAACACCTCTAAATATGATTCGCATTAAATAATAGTTGAAAAGCTCTACCTGCTTTTCATTAAGCTCAGCCACCTGATAATGATATGAAAAATTCATACCACCATCCTCAGTGTGAGATACAGTCAGATACATCTTTTTGGTGGCGGCGCCATTTGCAAACCACTTGCAGTAAAGTGGAATATCCTTTAGGTATGGATTTTCCATCTTAACAGGAAGAGGCTGATAAGTCAGGTAGCAGCTTTCGTAGGTAGTATTTTTAGGAGTGCCATACCTTCTTGCAATCTCTTCATAAATCAAATCAGGGTCGTAGTTGGAATGCATGTAGATTTGATTTTGCATATTTTGTATTTCATAGGCTGCATCTAAGAATTCCGTGTCAGGGCTAATCACTGTCCTGCAAGGAAACATAATGGTTCTGCTACCGCCAGAGGTCCATTCATCATGGGTGGATCTGCGGGAAATGAAATTCTGGATTGAAATATCCTCCTGCCCATTGTTTTCCTTGGATAGGTAGGTACGTATTCCAAGGAGCAACAGGTTTGTCATAGAAAGCTGATGATTCTGACAGAAATCAAATAGCTGTTTTGCTGCATATGCCTCTAATTTGTAATCCTTCACTTCTACAAAAAGATTTTTAAGCTCGATATCTGCAGAATTTAGTTTAGGATTGTTATGATTTTGGCGTGATGCTTCTAAGGTGGCAGACCCTGCAATATCGCTGTAAACAGGCTCGCCCCATTTATCTAACATATCATCCCAGAATTTCTTATCTTTCAGGAAGCGTTTTTCGTTAGAGGCTTTCCACAAATCATTTTGCAGTACAGTTTCATAATCTGCCAAATCATCAGGAAGAGGGGCATCGAATCTAAAATGTGTGTACAGTGACATAATATCGTTTGTAAGAACAGTCACTCCACAGGAATCTATAAGCCTATGATCCATGTGAAGGAAGAACCCGTTGTATCCTTCTGGAAGCTTCATAAGAAAGATTTCAAACATGGGAACATCATCTCCATCAATGGTGTTATATGCCCATGACTGCATTGTCTTATTAGCTTCATCCATGGTAAGCATTGATAAATCCTTTAGGGGAATATCATATTCCTTATCCTTCACAATATACTGAAGGATTTCACCATTCTTATCTGGCTTTGTAAATTGCACTCGCATACAGCCGTAGCGTTTGATTTCAAGCTCTATACACTTCTTAAGAAGCTGAAAATCAAGGTCAGCCTTAAGTGATGCCACGATGCTTAGGCCGGAAACCTGCTGTGTGCCATATCTGTTAATCCAATTGTTATGCATTTTTTGTGCTGCTGTAAGTGGGTATGTTTTCATAACTTCATCTCCATCAATTTTGTTTTACAGGAAGTTATCATATTAGAAAAGCTAAAGCTAGAGGCAGAAGGATTTAATGAACAAAATTTGGAAATGTGTCCATAACATATCGGACAGTTCAAGAAAAAATGTTTGATAATATCGATATATTGTAGTTTAATAATTGTAATTTAAATCTTGGGAATAGAAAGTGATGGATAAGAACATGAAAGCATATTTTGCAGGTGGATGTTTTTGGTGCGTGACACCAATTTATAAGATATACGGAGTGGACAAGGTAGTATGCGGCTACTCAGGTGGTGACGAGGTAGATCCTACTTATGAGCAAGTGAAAAGCCAGACCACAGGTCACAGGGAGACAATTGAGCTAGAGTACGATGA
>JAGBJE010000113.1 GCA_017934625.1 Pseudobutyrivibrio sp.
AAAAATAGGGACTGCAACAACTGGCAGTCCCATAAAAATGACAAATCACTATCTAATTATTTAGCCTCTGCTTTAAGAAGCTCAACGATTTCCTTTTCTGTAGTAAGGCTAAGTACCTTTGCTGCAAGAGCATCAGCCTCTTCCTTAGACCACTTAGAAATGATTGAACGTGCTGTAAGCACAAGCACTGGGTTAACACTGTACTCGTTAAGACCGAAAGAAATCAACAGTGGAATCATAAGTGGATCTGCTGCTGCCTCACCACACATACCAACTGTGATACCAGCCTTGTTACCAGCTTCGATAATGTTCTTGATTGAACGAAGAACTGCTGGCTGGAATGCTGAGTAAAGGTAAGCAACATTAGCATTTCCTCTATCAACACTCATTGTGTACTGTGTTAAATCGTTAGTTCCGATTGAGAAGAAATCTGCTTCCTTAGCAAGCATATCTGCAATAAGAGATGCTGCTGCAGTCTCAACCATGCAACCAACCTCAATATTTTCATCGAAGGCTACGCCTTCTGCCTTAAGCTCATTCTTGCATTCCTCAACTAATGCCTTTACAGCGCGTACCTCTTCTACGCATGTAACAAGAGGAATCATAATCTTAACCTTACCAAATGCACTGGCTCTTAAGATTCCTCTGAGCTGCATCTTATATGTATCTGAATTGCTTAAGCAATATCTAACTGCTCTGTATCCTAAGAATGGATTTTCTTCCTTCTCAAGTCCAAGGTAAGGGATATCCTTATCGCCACCGATATCAAGTGTACGGATAATAACTGTCTTACCCTTCATTGTCTCAACAGCCTCCTTGTAAGCTTCGAACTGCTCGTCCTCTGTAGGAAGATGTGGTCTGTCCATGAATAAGAACTCTGAACGGAATAATCCAATGCCTTCGCCGTCGCACTCAACAGCCTTTCTGGCATCCTTAGGTGTACCGATGTTACAGAAAAGCTCTACCTCTGTACCATCAGCTGTAACTGTCTTCTTGCCAAGGAAATTCTTAAGCTCGGCCTGAGCCTTAATGAACTCCTCACGCTTAATAATATACTGAGAGATAACCTCTCCATCAGGATTGATATGAACATCACCCTCTGTACCATCAACGATAGCTGTATCCTTATCGTGAACAAGCTCTGTGATATTTGGTACTGAAAGAACTGCAGGAATCTCAAGTGCACGTGCTAAGATTGCAGAGTGAGATGTCTTTCCGCCTACCTCTGTAATGATACCTACAACATTATCCTTTACAATCTGTGAAGTCATAGATGGTGTAAGATCATGTGCAACGATAACTGTTCCTGGTGCAACCTTACTGATATCAACATCCTCAATGCCAAGTAAAAGCTTGAGTAAGCTGATTTTGATATCGGAGATATCAGATGCACGCTGACGCATCATATCGTCCTCCATCTTTGAGAACATTCCGATGAACATATCGCAAACAGCAGTAACGGCTGCTTCTGCACACTGGCCTGCCTCAATCATCTTTGTCATTTCCCCTGCCATAGTAGGGTCAGCAATCATTGCAAGATGACCTTCCATGATTTCAGCTTCCTTAGGACCGATGTTCTTTCTGATATTTTCAGCCATAGCAGCTGTCTCGGATTTAAATGTATCAATTGCTGAATTAAATCTAGCCTTTTCAGCTTCTGTGTCGTCAATATGCTTTGACTCAAATGAAAGGTCGTGCTCTACGATAAGACAAATACTACCTATTCCAATTCCCCTAGATGCTTCTATGCCTTTATACATAAGTATCCTCCAAAAAAAATGAAGAACTGCCATTTAAAATTGCCTTCGGCAAGGCAGTTCTGTGCAATCTTTTTCACACATTACATGTGTGAAAAACAATTACATTTAATCTCCTAATCCGCTCTCAACAAGTTCAACAGCCTTTGCAAGTGCAGCCTCTTCATCAGCACCATTGCAAACGATTTCGATCTCAGCGCCGCACTTAATGCAAGCTGCCATAAGCATCATAACGCTCTTACCATCATACTCGTTACCATTGAACTTAATCTTTACTTCTGAATCAAATGGAGTAACTGCAGCTGAAAAAACTGTAGCTGGACGCATATGCATACCCTGCTCATTTGTAACTTTAACTATTTTTGAAACCATAATATAACTCCTTTCGTTCCAACAAACTGTCAAATATAATTTAATCTTTTATATCTCTATACTCTGTAGCTTCCCAGGGTCTACAGAGTACAAAAACATAAAAACCCATTCCGAGAGGAAAACTCTCGGAATGGTAATTATATAATATTTTTAATTAATCTTCCACTGTTTTCTTAAGTAATCCTAAGAGTAAGCAGCTAACTACTGAACCAACAGCAAGTGCTACAAGGTAAAGTGCCCAGTGACCAACTACAGGGAATACGAAGATTCCGCCGTGTGGAGCCATAAGTGTACATCTGAATGCCATTGAAAGAGCACCAGCTACACCAGAGCCAACCATAAGTGATGGAATTACGTGAAGTGGATCTGCTGCTGCATAAGGGATAGCACCCTCTGTGATGAAGCAGAAGCCCATGATAAAGTTAACTGGACCAGCCTTTCTCTCAGCAACTGTAAACTTCTTAGGGAAGATAAGTGTTGCAAGAGCGATAGCGATTGGAGGAACCATACCACCAACCATAACTGCTGCCATAATCATCCAGCCTACTTCGTTCTGCTC
>JAGBJE010000114.1 GCA_017934625.1 Pseudobutyrivibrio sp.
GCTTGCATAGATTTGAAACAGGAAACTAACGAATATTTAAATCCAAAGAACGGACCAATCACTTTTATTTTGGTGGCAATTAATATAATTGTCTTTCTTGTGATGGAAATTTTAGGAGATACGGAGGATAGCGCCTTTATGCTAAATAATGGCGCCATGAATCCGTATCTTATTTTATATGAGGGACAATGGTATAGGCTTTTTACAGCCACCTTCATGCATTTTGGGATACAGCATTTGGCTAACAACATGCTGCTACTGTTTTTATTAGGACAGATTTTTGAAAGGGCTGTAGGGCCAGTGCGCTACCTTGGAATCTATTTAGGTTCAGGATTAGCTGGCTCATTTTTATCATTCTTTTATCTGTGTCTTATGAACAAAAATGATATTGTTGCCGGTGCATCTGGTGCCATATTTGGAATCGTAGGTGGCATGATAATAGTGGTGCTTTGTAATAGAGGTTCCTACAGTGGGATTAGTGCTAAGAGAATGTTATTCATGGCGGCCTTGACTTTATATTTTGGTTTTGCCACAGCAGGCACCGATAATGTAGGCCATCTTGGCGGCTTGCTTGCAGGAATAATACTTACGTTTATATCTTATGGAATTGGGAACTTGATTCAAAACAGGAAAAAATCTATACTTTTAAGTAACAAACAGGATGAAGAGGGGCAATAAATGAAGGTAAACATTTACTATGGAGGGCGTGGCCTTTTAGAGGACCCAACACTATATGTAATTAATAAGATGGAGCAGGTGCTGACTGAGCTTCAGGTGGAGGTTAAGCTTTACAACATCTACGAGCAGAAGAACACCATATCTATGCTTCCACAGACACTTAAGGATGCCGATGGAATCATTCTGGCCACCACTGTGGAGTGGCTTGGAATTGGGGGATACATGAATCAGTTCCTAGATGCATGTTGGCTGTATGCGGACAAGACTGCGCTGGCCACCACATACATGCAGCCTGTGGTTATGTCCACCACCTACGGTGAGCGTGAGGCCATGGTTACACTGGAGAATGCCTGGGAAATCCTTGGTGGATTGCCTTGCTCAGGCTTTTGCGGTTATGTGGAGGATGTTAAGGAATTCCGTGAGAATACGGAATATGCCCACATCATCGAAAAGAAGGTGGAGACCTTGTATCGTACCATTTCTCAGCATACTAAGGGCTTACCTACCAGCAATCAGGCTGTCACAAGAAGCATCCTTCGCACCACACAGCTGGAGCTTTCACCACAGGAATCAGAGCAGCTTTCTAAGTTTGTATCTGACGATGAATATGTTCAGACTCAGAAGGCCGATATTGCCGACCTTACCAGCATGTTTAGAACTATGATGGGTGAGAAAAAGGAAGACAGCGGCGGAGAATATATTAACGATTTCAAGGTGCACTTTAGGGGAAATCCAGAGTTTACTGCAAAATATCTGTTTATGATTGACGGCAAGGAGCAGCCTCTTTTTGTGAATGCTGAAGGAGAGCAGATGGATTGTCACTATGGCAAGGAAGATAATATCGATGTATACATGAAATTAAATGCTAACATCATGGATAACATTGTTGCAGGCCGCGAGACCTTCCAACGAGCGTTTTCAGTAGGTGATATGACTGCAAAGGGCAATTTCAGAACACTGAGAATGCTTGATGAAATATTTACTTTTAGCTAATCAAATAGGAGGATAATGAAATGAAGGACAACAATTGCATTTTTTGCAAGTTAGCAAATGGAGATATTCCTACAAACTCAATCTATGAGGATGATGAATTCAAGGTTATTTTAGATGCATCCCCAGCAACAAAGGGACATGCACTTATCTTACCAAAGAATCATTTCGCTAATCTTTTAGAGGCAGATGATGATGTGCTTGCAAAGGCACTTCCTCTTGCTAAGAAGATTGCAAACAATATGAAGGCTAAGCTTGGCTGCGA
>JAGBJE010000115.1 GCA_017934625.1 Pseudobutyrivibrio sp.
ATCTTGTAAATAAAGCTTGTGCTAGCCTCTGTAAGCACACGCTTTAAATACTTATCAAAACGCTGATTGCTATCGTTTTCTTCTATTCTTAGTTCTTTCATTTGATTTATTTTGTTTTACCGGATTATTATTTCTATTGTTTTTATTATTTTTTGTAGAGCCTGGTTTTCTAGAACCATTTTTCTTAGAATCCTTCTTATTGGCTTCACTTCTCTTAACATCAGGCCTCTTAAATTCCTTACCCTTAATCTTTCTAGGAGGAATCAGACATTCTTCACCAAAGCCTATTAAATCTTCACGTCCAGCTTTTATTAAGGCTTCTTTTACAAGGTCGTAATTCTCAGGCCTCTTGTACTGAATAAGGGCACGCTGCATAGCTTTCTCATGAGGATTCTTGCAGATGTACACTGGCTTCATATCCCTAGGGTCAATCTCAGTATAGTACATAGTAGTAGAGATTGTACTAGGTGTTGGATAGAAATCCTGCACCTGTTCCGGTGATAAATGATGATCACGTAAATATTCTGCCAAAGCAATGGCATCATCAAGTGTACTTCCTGGATGTGAACTCATAAGATATGGAACAAGGTACTGCTTTAGCCCAAGCTCCTTGTTAATCTTGGCATACTTTTCACAGAAGCCATTATAAACAGATATATCAGGCTTACCCAAATAACTAAGTACATTGTTTGAAATATGCTCAGGAGCAACCTTAAGCTGTCCGCTAACATGATATTTGCAAAGGTCTCTAAGGAAAGTATCGTCCTTATCATACATAACATAATCAAATCTTACGCCAGAACGTACAAAGACCTTCTTTACCTTAGGAAGCTTTCTTAGCTTTGTAAGTAAGGCTACGTAATCCTTATGGTCTACCTCTAAGTTAGGACACTTGGTAGGAAACAGACATTGCCTATTGGTGCACACACCCTTAGTAAGCTGTTTTTTACATGAAGGATTTCTGAAATTAGCAGTTGGTCCGCCAACATCATGTATATATCCCTTGAACTCAGGATCTTCAGTAATAAGCTTAGCCTCATTAATTATGGACTCATGACTTCTAGACTGTATAATTCTTCCCTGGTGGAATGTAAGTGCACAGAAATTGCAGCCACCAAAGCAACCACGGTTACTTATCAAAGAAAACTTTACTTCTTTGATAGCTGGTATGCCCCCATCCTTTTCATACATAGGATGATAGGTGCGCATATATTCTATGGCATATACATCGTCCATCTCTTGTCGGGTAAGTGGCTTCTGTGGCGGATTTTGAACTACATACATAGCACCATCATAAGTCTCAACAAGCTTTTTTGCAGTAAAGGCATCCGTATTTACGTATTGAGTATAAAAGCTCTTAGCATATGTTTTCTTATCCGCCTTAATCTCTTCATAGCTTGGCAGTATTATTCCGTCTTCAGTAAAGGCTTTATCCCTTGTCTTAAAAACAGTACCATCTATGTATGTAATATCCTTTACATCCATTCCAGATGCAAGACAATCAGCTATTTCTATAACTGAACGCTCACCCATTCCATAAGATATTAAATCAGCTCCAGAATCAAGAAGTATTGAACGACGTATCTTGTTTGACCAATAATCATAGTGCGCAAGTCGTCTAAGAGATGCTTCTATTCCACCGATAATAATAGGCTTTTTCTTATATGTATGTCTGATAAGATTACAATAAACAACGGTGGCATAATCAGGTCTTAGTCCGATTTTTCCTCCAGGAGAATAATTATCATAATCCCTTCTGTGCTTTGAAACACTATAATGATTTACCATGGAATCCATATTACCGGCACTAACAAAAAAGCCAAGGCGTGGCTCCCCTAAAATATTGATGGAATTATCGTCCTTCCAATCTGGTTGAGCTATAATGCCTACTGAATATCCATGTAATTCAAGAAGGCGGCAAATAATTGCCGCCCCAAATGAAGGATGATCTACATAAGCATCACCGCAAACATAGACAAAATCTAGTTGCTTAATGCCTCGCTCATCCATATCTTTTTTACAAACTGGTAAAAACTTTTGCATATTATAAACTACTCTTTATTAAAAAATTGCTCTGGTATATCAAGAGCTGGAACATCATCCTCGTCATTAGATGATTGTACCCCTGTTGCTGAATCAGCTACAGCTTCTGCCGCAGCATCTCCTGTAGAATCAAGGCTTGCAGCAGGATCTGCATCACCATCATTCAAAGAATCTGGAACAAGGGCAGCTCTGTTTCCATTAACAGTGTCAAGATAAACCTGCATAGTGTTAAGGAAAGCCTCGTCACGTGCTCTTGTTGTTTCGATAGAATTTGCAAGGATGGTCTGAATGTTTGCAAGAAGCTCATCTGTATATGCGATAGCTCCCATACGAATATTGTTAGCATCCTCAGTAGCTCTATCTATTTTTTCCTGAGCATTTTTCTGTGCAATAAGGATAACCTCATTAGCCTGGGCATACGCTTGCTGCATAATCTGATGCTCTGATACAAGCTCATTTGTCTGAACCTGCGCCTGGCTAATAATTTCATCTGCCTTAGCCTTAGCATCAGCAAGAATCTGCTCACGATTAGCAATCATTCTCTGATATTTTTTAATTTCATCAGGAGTCTTTGTTCTAAGTTCCTGAATCAATGACTCTAACTCATCTCTATTAACAACAATTTTGTTTGTTGAAAATGCAGATGGCTTACAATCATCAATGTATGCTTCAATCTCATCGATGATATCTTCGATTTTACTTGTACTTGCCATGTTATTACTTCTCCTTATTTTTAATTTTGGCTTCTATGAGAGGTATAACCTGTGCTGGAACAAATAGGCTGATATCTCCTCCATAAGATGCAAATTCCTTAGCAACTGTAGAACTTAAATATGCATACTTTAAGGATGTAGTCATAAACAAAGTCTCAAGCTGCGGATACTGAACTCTATTAGCATGAGCTAATTGAATTTCGTTTTCAAAATCAGTAACTGCACGAAGACCTCTAATTATAACCTGTGCATCTTTTTCTTTCGCAAAATCAACTAACAAACCTTCAAAGCTTTCCACTCGAACGTTGTCTAAATTTTCAGTCAATTCCTTTATCATACTAACACGTTCATCGATGGAAAACAACGGATTTTTTTGCTTGTTGTTCAAAACTCCAACTATCAACTCATCACAAAGATGGCTAGCTCTAGTAATAATATCTAAATGCCCAAAAGTGATTGGATCAAAGCTTCCGGGATAAATTGCTCGTTTCATGTTACGCCTTCTTTAAGAATATATGTTTATTTGTTTTATAAATTTTTTCTTTTGTAATTTCGTAGCCTAAATCAGCTACATAATCAAAGTTTGTCTCAAGACTAGCTTCCACAATAACAGTAGTGTTTTCATCTATGTAGGATTTGTCCTTAAGCTGTTCTAACACTTGCTTTTCAATAAGCTTATTATATGGTGGATCCATAAAAACTATATCAAAACATTCATGGTTATTTAAGCTGTTAAGAGCTAAAGAAAAATCACTTTTTATTAATGTAGACTTATCATTAAGTCTAGCCTTATCAAGGTTTTTTTCTATGCATTCATATGCCTTTTTATCTTTTTCAACAAAGACAGTCTCCTTAGCACCTCTGCTAAGAGCTTCTATACCCATTTGACCGCTGCCTGCAAACAAATCTAAAAAGTTAGCATCGGGCAAGTCAAAGGCAATCATATTAAAAAGAGTCTCTTTAATCCTGTCTGTGGTGGGACGTGTATCCATTCCCTCTGGGGCTATAAGATTAAGTCCACGATTATTTCCTGCTATTACTCTCATGCCATCACCCTTAATTTATCCATGCATTCAGCCAATAGATTAAGTGCTTCCTTAGCAGCTGCTACTCTAACCTGGCTTCTATCACCTTTAAGATGAAGCTCCTTTACAACACAATCCTTATCAGAATATGCGCAACCTATATATACTAAACCAACAGGCTTCGCCTCGGTGCCACCAGTAGGACCAGCTATGCCAGTAGATGAAAGACCAAATGTAGCATTTGCCACCCTTCTAACACCTAATGCCATTTCTGTAGCTGTTTCTTTACTAACTGCACCTACACTTTTTAGCGTATCAGCAGATACACCTAGGTTCTTCATCTTGGCCTGGTTAGAATATGTAACATAGCCTTCATTAAAACAATCTGAAGCTCCCGAAACATCTACAATCGAGCTTGCAATAAGACCACCTGTACAAGATTCTGCAGTAGCTACTGTATATGAATTTCTACATAGTTCACAAACTAAAGAAGCTACATCCATAATTAGTTCTGCTCCTTAAGGACTTCACTATTCTGATAAATATAAATTACTAATGAAAGCACTGTAAGAATAAGTGAAACCCAAATAAAAATCTGACCTAATACCTGGAGCCAACCAAATGGAAGGTTTGCAACAAGAATAATAATCATAATCATCTGAGAAACAGTCTTAAGCTTTCCAAAAATGTTTGCTGCAATAACAACACCATTCTCAGCTGCAATTAATCTGAAACCAGAAATAATAAATTCACGTGCAACAATAATAATAACAATCCATGCATAAAGCTGACCTGTTGAAATTAAACAAATCATTGCAGAACAAACTAAAAGCTTATCTGCAAGCGGATCCATAAATTTACCAAAATTGGTAACAAGATTGTACTTACGAGCAATCTTACCATCAAGCATATCTGTAAGTGATGCCACGATAAAGATAATATCAGCGATAATACGAAGTGCCTGACTTTCAGGGTTAATTAGTAAAAATAAAACAAAAAAAGGAATAAGTACAACTCTAAAAAGTGTAAGTTTGTTAGGTAAATTCATTTCCTTTAAATTCATAGCTTTACATCTCCTATTAAATCGTATTCGTCATAGCCTGTAACTTCAACATCAACAAACTGACCGCTCACAAGCTCTGTGTCGCTATTAACAAAAATAAAACCATCAACACTAGGTGTGTCTCTATAGGTACGACCTATGAAAACTCCATCCTCAGGAAGCTTTCCTTCAATAAACACCTTGAGTACACGGCCAATATATTTCTCATTGTTTGAAAGAGAAATATCCTTTTGACAGAGCATTACTTCATCCTGCCATTTTAGTTTAAGCTCATCCTCTACCTGATTATCCATTGTGGCTGCAACAGTGCCATCCTCTTTAGAATAAGCAAAAGCGCCTAGTCTATCAAAGGACATATCCTTTATAAATGTAATTAGCTCCTGATGCATTTCTTCTGTCTCACCTGGGAACCCACAAATAAGTGTAGTTCGAAGTGAAATATCAGGCATGGCCGCCCTTAGCCTTGCAGCGATTGCCATAATATCTGCCTTGTTGGTCTTACGACCCATTTTCTTTAAGATATCTTCATTACAATGCTGAATAGGCATATCTATGTAATGGCAAATCTTAGGTTCTGATGCCATACATTCAATTAAATCATCAGTGATTTCTTCTGGATAGGCATAAAGAATCCTAATCCATTCAATACCATCAATCTTACAAAGCTCATGTAAAAGCCTTGTTAAAGATTTCTCACCATAAATATCAATTCCATAAACGGTAGTCTCCTGAGCTACAAGAATAAGTTCTTTAACACCGCCTTCTGCAAGCTCATTTGCCTCAGCAAGTAGAGCTTCCATTGGAACTGAACGATAATTGCCTCTAATATAAGGGATTGCACAATAAGTGCATCTCTTATTGCAACCCTCAGCAATCTTTAGATAAGCATAGTGACCACCTGTAGTAAGAACTCTTCTGCCATCCCTTGGAAGACCAACAAGCTCCTTTTTAAATACAGGCTTCTTACCATTCTTTTCAAGGACAATATTAATAGCCTTAACAAGCTCATCGTAAGAATTAGTACCGATGATTGCATCTACCTCCGGTAAATCCTTTAAAATATCATCAGTGAAACGCTGAGCAAGGCAACCTGTAACTATAAGTCCTTGCAAATGACCATTCTCCTTGTATGAACCAAGGTCAATAATGGTCTGAATGCTTTCCTCCATTGCATCAGCAATAAAGGAACATGTATTAACAACAATTATGTCTGCTTCTTCCTCGCTGTCACAGATACTAAAGCCGTTATCAATTAAATCCCCAAGCATGTGCTCTGAGTCAACCAGGTTTTTATCGCAGCCTAAAGAAACAAATAATACTTTCATATTTTAGTTATTTGTGTCCTCGTTAATGATTTTAATTGCACCCTCATTAAGCTCATTTACAGCAATAGAAAGTGGCTTGTCCCCCTTTGTATAATCAATAAGTGGTTCAGCACCGTCAATAATCTGACGAGCACGCTTAGCTGTAGCAGCAACGATTGTATAACGGCTGTTTACAACAGGCTCCTCACCTACCTCAACATTTTCATTTACCTTTTCCATAAGTTCTACATAAGATGGATGTATCATAATTAATTACTCCTTTCAAATATCTTTAATTGTTCTTGCATTTCTTTTATAGACGAGCGGTTTCTATTAACCTTAAAGTGCTCTGCCTGAATTATATTATGAACCTGATCTACAGCCTTTTCTAAGGAATCATTTACAATCAGGTAATCATACTGTTCCATATACTGAGACTCCTTGCAAGATATTGCAAGACGTTGAGCGATAACATCCTCTGTCTCAGTGCCTCTGCCAACTAATCTATTCTCAAGCTCCTTAGCGCTTGGTGGCATAGTAAATAACAATAGTGCATCAGGATACATTTTCTTAACTTGAAGCGCACCCTGAATCTCGATTTCCAGGATAACATCCTTTTTTCGCTCAATAAGCTGTTCCACATAAGCTCTAGGCGTTCCATAAGAATTACCGTTAAATGTGGCATACTCTAAAAGCTCGTTGTTTTCAATCATCTTATCGAATTCTTCTCTAGTCTTGAAGAAGTATTCTCTACCATCCTTCTCGCCTGCACGCATATCACGTGTAGTAGCAGAAATAGAAAGATTATAGTCGTTTGGATGAGCCTCTAATAGATGCTTCATAATTGTACCCTTACCAGCTCCTGAGAAGCCAGAAAGCACTACAACAAGACCCTTGTCGCTTATCATTTATATTTCCTCCTTTGGTGGATTACCATTTATTCTAGTAGCAATTGTATCAGGCATAAGTGCAGATAATACCACATAATCATCGCAGATAATAACACACCTGGTGCGACGCCCCTGTGTGGCATCAATGATATTTCCTGACTCCTTGGCACCGGCAACAATTCTTTTGGCTGGTGCCGAATCGGAAGTAATCATAGATACAATCTTATTACTATTAATTATATTTCCAAAACCAATATTAACAAATGACATATTATTCTATATTCTGAATCTGTTCTCTAACCTTTTCAATAAGTGTCTTTAATGTAATACCAATATCTGCAATTTCTACATCTGTAGATTTAGATAAAATGGTGTTAGCCTCGCGATTTAATTCCTGTGCAAGGAAATCAAGCTTTCTACCAACTTCCTTATCAAGATTAAATACTGAACGAGTCTCAGCTACATGGCTCTTTAAACGAACCATCTCCTCATCAATGCATACCTTATCAGCATACATGGTAACTTCCTGAGCAATACGACTTTCATCGATATGATTGTCCTCTAAAAGTTCATGAATCTTTGTAGTAAGACGTGTTTTGTATTCCTCGATAATAATAGGACTGCGTTTTTCCAGCTTATCAACAAGAACAAGCATCTCATCCATCTTGGCAACAAGGTCTGCCTCAAGACGAGCACCCTCAGCAATACGAGCCTCAACAAACTGATTAATGCAATCTGATAAAGCTGATAATACTAAAGCCTTAAGCTCATCCTCATCTGAATCTGTCTCCTCAAGCTCAATAACGTCTGGAAGACGAACCACATTGCTAGCCTTAAGATCATTATCAATGCCAAGCTTTTCAGCCATAGCTGAAATGGAATCGTAGTATTCCTTAGCAATGATGTCATTTACAGACACCTTGTAGCATGCATCAGAATGCTCATTTAGTGTGATATAAACATCAACCTTTCCTCTGAAAATACTTTCGCTGATTTTGTTTCGAATAAGACTTTCTAAGAAATTAAGCTTCTTTGGAAGCTTGATATTCAAATCTAAATATCTGTGATTAACAGATTTCATCTCGATTGTGACACGGGCGTTTTCATTTTCAGCAAAACCCTTGCCGTATCCTGTCATACTACGTACCATAGTAGTCTCCTTAGAATTGGTGTATCAAAAAAGATAAATACACATAGTTGTTTTTAATTATAAATAAATGTATGATTATAGTCAATAACAATGAAGAAAGGCTAGATAAAAAATGGCATTAGATGGTATTTCTATTCACGCTCTTGTGCATGAATTTAATCAAAATTTATTAAATGGCAAAATTAACAAAATTTCTCAGCCTGAACGAGAGGAATTATTAATAACAGTTAATACAGCCGATGGTAACAAGCGCCTTCTTATTTCAGCTAACGCTTCTCTCCCATTTATGTATATTACAAAAGATAATAAACCTGCCCCAGCCCAGGCTCCTGGTTTTTGTATGCTTTTAAGAAAGCATATAGGCGCCGGAAGAATTATCGAAATTTCTCAAATGGGATTAGAAAGAGTTGTCAGATTTAAAATACAGCACCTTAATGAAATGGGAGATATTACCTTCAAATATTTATATGTGGAGATAATGGGCAAGCACTCTAATATCATTTTCTGCAATGAAGAAAACATGATATTGGATTCAATAAAGCATATACCATCTTCCGTTAGTTCTGTCAGAGAGGTTCTTCCAGGAAGAGACTATTTCATCCCTACCCAGGAAGGTAAAATCAATCCGCTAGAATCTACAGAGGATTTCTTTAAATCAAAGGTCTTAAAGAAAAGTGATTCTGTATTTAAAGCAATTATGTCCTCTTACATTGGTATTAGCCCTACTATTGCAAACGAAATTTGCTACAGGGCCGGCATTGATTCAGATGTTAGCAACGCTTCACTTTTTGATGAACATAAAAATTCACTTTATAAAGAATTTACAGCTCTCATAGATGATGTTAAGTCTAATAATTACTACTACAATATAATCGTAGATGGCAACACAAACAAACCTATGGAGTATGCCCCACTTAAGCTAAGCATGTATGCTGATATGCAATCCAAGGAATACGATAGCTTTTCTGAGGTTCTGGTTGAATTTTATGCTAAGCGAAACGCTTATACTAATATTCATCAGAAATCTGCTGATTTAAGAAAAATTATTTCTAACCACATAGAACGAGCAGCTAAGAAGCTTGACCTCCAGCTTAAGCAGGAAAAGGATACTAATAAGCGAGAAAAATATCGTATATACGGAGAGCTCCTTCATACCTATGGATACGAAGCAAAACAGGGTGATAAATCAATTACAGTAATTAATTATTACAACAATGAAGAGCTTACTATCCCCCTTGACGTTGACTTGACTCCATCTGAAAATGCAAAAAAATACTTTGATAAATATGCAAAGCTTAAACGTACTGCCGAAGCCTTGGAAACCTATATTGAACAGTCTAGACAAGAACTAGAGCTTTTAAAATCTATTGAAGCTTCACTTACCATTGCTGAAACCGAAACAGATTTAGCAGATATCAGACGTGAGCTTATAGACCATGGCTTTATCAAAAAGCACACTGGAAGTAAGAAAGAAAAATCAAAAAAGAGTAAGCCACTTCACTTTATTGATGACAATGGTTTTGATATTTATGTAGGTAAAAATAATTATCAAAACGACGAGCTTACATTTAAATTTGCTACTGGCAACGACTGGTGGTTCCACACCAAAAAAATCCACGGAAGTCATGTAATAGTTAAAACAAACGGCAAAGAGCTTCCAGACAGCACATATGAATATGCAGCTGAGCTTGCAGCTTACTATTCTTCTGGCAGAGATTCAGATAAGGTAGAAATAGATTATCTCCAGAAAAAGAACGTAAAAAAGCCCGCTAGCTCAGTAGCAGGCTTTGTAGTTTATTACACTAATTATTCTTTAATTGCAACACCAACACTAGAGCACGTAAAACTGGTCAGTGAGGAATAAATTAAGGGTGGACCTAAGCTTAGGATGATTCTCTAAGCTTGGGTCTTTATTTATTATCTCATCAACATCCTTTGATGCCATTTCAAGCTCATCACAGTCTTGATAAATATCAGCTACTCTAAAACTAAAATCTCCACTTTGTCTCACACCAAACATATCACCAGGCCCTCTCAGCTTAAGATCCTCTCTTGCAATATAGAATCCATCATTAGATTTAAGCATTATATTAAGTCTATCTGATTGTTTATCGTCAGAGCTTTCATTCATAAGGATACAATAGCTTTGGTCTGCACCTCTACCAACTCTTCCTCTAAGCTGATGCAAAGCTGCCAGACCAAATCTATTTGCATTTTCTATCATCATAACAGTGGCGTTAGGAACATTGACACCTACTTCTACAACAGTAGTAGAAACAAGAATATCAATAGAATGATTTGCAAAATCTTCCATCATCTGATTCTTTTCTGCAGGCTTCATCTTCCCATGTAAGACACCTATTGAATAGGTATCTTTAAAATGTTCCTTTAGCTTTTTGCTGTAATCCGTAACATTTTGAGCTTCAGTGGTCTCTGATGCCTCTACCAAAGGACAAATAATATATACCTGATGTCCCTTTTGAATCTCGTCAGACACAAATTTATATGCAGTATTTCTCATGCTCTCTTTAATAACACAGGTTTTTATAGGAAGTCTGTTAGCCGGCATCTGTTTAATAACAGACACATGCATATTCCCATACAAAATCATAGCAAGGGTACGCGGTATTGGAGTGGCCGACATAACAATAATGTGTGGCTTTTCTCCCTTGGAAGAAAGCTTATCTCTTTGAGCTACGCCAAATCTATGCTGCTCATCTGTAATCACAAGAGCAAGCTCTCCAAACTGCCTACCATCTGAAATAAGAGCATG
>JAGBJE010000116.1 GCA_017934625.1 Pseudobutyrivibrio sp.
AGTATATGCGGCTTCTCCGATTACACTTATAAAATATATAAGTGTTTTTGTATAGCCATTGAAAACCACTTAAATCGCCCCTGAAAAAGTGCGTTTATTTCAGGTTTTCTCCAAAAACACTTAACTTTTTAAAATTGGTGGTAAGTGTTTTCTTTTATAATCATATTCCACTTAACAATTCCGGTGAAAGTTAAGTGTTTTATCGATTCTTGGAATATCGCTTACATTAGCTAAACTAAAAACATTATTTCTACAGAAATGAATTTCTTTTTGAGTGTGTATTAGTATAATAATATTCAGAATTCTAACTATACAAATTATATTCAAGAGGAAATGCTTATGAAAAAAGGACTAGTTATGGAAGGCGGTGCCATGAGAGGCATGTTTACCTGCGGTGTAATAGATGTTCTTATGGAAAATGGAATTGATTTTGACAGTGCTGTAGGGGTATCTGCCGGTGCCACATTTGGACTTAATATTAAATCGAAGCAGATTGGGAGAGGCTTAAGATATAACAAGATTTATTGTAATGACAAGCGCTACGCCAGCATTCAATCTCTTATTAAAACTGGTGATATCTACAACGTGCCATTTTGCTATGGCACACTTCCTTATGAATTAGATAAATGGGACATTAATACATTTTACAGTAATCCAATGGATTTCTATTGCGTAGCAACAGATATAAAGACAGGCCAGGCTGTGTATCATAAATGCAATAATTATGATACAACTCCTGCTGGTGAAGATATCAAATGGATTAGAGCATCTGCATCTATGCCTATAGTTTCTAGGCCTGTGCAGATTGATGATGGGCTATATCTCGATGGTGGAATGTCAGATTCCATTCCACTTAAATTTATGGAGGGTCAGGGTTGCGATAAGATTCTTGTAATTGAAACCCAACCTGCCAGCTACGTGAAAAAGCCGCAGAAATATATGGGCCTTATCAAGCTAAAGCTTCGCAAATATCCTAAGATGATTGCCACTATGGCTGGTAGGCATGATATGTATAACGACCAAAAAGCCTATGTAAAATCCAAGGAAGAGGCAGGCGATATCTTTGTCATTCGCCCAGATGCTCCCCTTAACATCGGCGCCACTGAAAAGAATCCTGATGAGCTGCAGCGGGTATATGATGAGGGTCGTCGCATAGCCATAGAACGATTAGATGATTTAAAGAAATACTTAGCTTAGTCTATTGAATATAAAGCTCAGAGTGCTAGAATTACTGTTGCAAAATTAAAGGACACAAAGGAGATATATATGAAAAAGTTATTAGTAGTTCTATGTATGCTTACACTAGCTGTAACAGCCTGTGGAAAAAAGGAAGAAGCTGTTGATACACCAGCCACAGCAAATACAGGCAATAATACAGTTGCACCAGAGGAATCAGAAGATACAAATAATTCCGAAGAAACTGTAAATTTAGCAGAGTATGTTGGGCGCTATAGCAGCGAGGAAGCCGAAGTTAATATAAATAAAACAGGGGATAGTTATTCCATGGAAGTGGCAATCTACGGTCTTGCTAATATGGACGAAGGCCAAGTATCTGTTTCAGATAGCGGTGTGTTTTTCAATTCCATTGATCCTAATGGAAATCCTATGACTCTTTCTTTTATCAGTAACGATGATGAAACATATACTCTTAAGGTTGAGGCAAGTTCATGGGAATTGCTAGATACAGGCACTGTATTCGAGGGGCTTATCAAGGGTAGTGCTGAAGAATCTAATAGTGCTACAAGCGATTTAGAAGATGGTACATATTATACAACTCTTTCCTCTGAGCCAGCTGATTATGCTCCATCCTATGCAACTGAATTTGTACTAGAGGCTGACTGCATTGTTGTTGATGCATCTTTTGACTTAATGAGTGATGATGGCTATGAAGCTCTTTCAACACTGGAAAAGAAGCCATATACAATTGCAATTGATGGTAACACAAAGTTCTTAGCAGGTGGTGGCGAAGGCGAGCCACAGTACATGAGCGCTACAGAGTTCAACGACTACATTGAGCAGTGCATGGGCTCAGGACTTGGTCTAAATATCATTATTAAAAATGGTGTAGCTGTAGAAATTGGAATTTGGTCTTAATTAAAAATAAGCCCCTCCCATTAGTCAATGGGAGGGGCCATGTAAACAAGACTGTTATCCTTCAATAGCTATATATTTTGTTTCTTCTTTTTCAGGAATAGCTTCCTTCTTAGGAATGTTCAAGCTAAGGACACCATCCTTGAATGCTGCGTGAATATCATCCTGTGTTACAGCATCACCTACATAAAAGCTTCTTGAGCAAGAACCTGTGTAACGCTCACGTCTGATGAAGTTACCATCATCATCCTTCTCATCATTGCTACTGTTAGACTGGGCATTGATTGTAAGATATCCATCCTTAAGCTCTGCTTTGATATCTTCTTTAGCAAATCCTGGAAGGTTCATATCTAGCTGATAACCATTATCAGTTTCTTTTACATCTGTTGTCATCATTCGTGAAAAATCACGATCGAATCTGGAACCACCAAAACCTGTTACACGTGGTACTGTGAAGAAATCATCCATAAAATCATTTGATAAAATACTAGGCATTAACATAATACTTACCTCCTTTTATTGACGCTAGGCTTTTGGTCTAGTGGTTTTAATTGTTAGTGTCAAACTTGGGAACTTTTCTTTTCCCTTGTTCTGATTATGTTATACACCCAATATTAGCACTCGTCAAGTGCGAGTGCTAATAATTTATAATTATTTTATAATTTGTTAATAAATTGTCTGATATTTTACCAACACAGCGAATCGTCGAACTCCTCTAAGCTGGCATCTACAGGCTCTTCCTTAAGGATGGTGCGCATGTAGCGGTTGACTTCGGTGCGCATGTCTCGTCTGGTGCCATCTAGAGGAACCATCAGGTTGTGGTTTACCCAAATCCAGTGGATGCCACGCTTTCTGGCTTCTTCCTCAAAGAGGCCGTGGTAACCTGACATGGCTTTGCAGCCGATGTGAACATACATGATAACCATATCCACATTCATCTGCTCACAGATTCTAAACAGGTCTTCAACACCAGTTTCGTAACCACCATTAGAGCGATTACGCATAATCATATTTTCGTAAAGATGGCCCAGATCAAGAAGTGCCTGGTGCTTGTCGGTGGTGCTGACCATTTCTGTGGAAACGCAACAAAGCATATCGTTAATAGGTAGGATTCCCCAGCAATTCATAAGCCAGTTAGGGAATGCTGTATAGTAGGCAGCCTGCACACCCCAAAGGATGGCGCGATGTCTGTATTCCTTGCAGGCCATTTCCTTATTTTGATATGCCTTTGTGGCAAGGGCTGTTATCTTTTTGTCTGTATCTAAGAATATTTGGCTACGACCACCTGCTGCCATGTAAACGCCATAGCGGTAAAAGCCAAGTGTGGCACCAAGGAGCTGAGGATATGGGCTTTTGTTAATCTCCAGCCACTCTAAGAATTCCTTTGTCTCCTCGTTAAATCTAGCCATATTGCTAAATAGATAATCCCAATCGTACTTTTCACCAGTGTGGTCTTCGATAAATTTGATTGCATTAAGAACTTCCTCACCAGCGTATTCCTGTACACTCTCCTGCCTATGGCGGATAGGTGATGCCAGCTGGAAGGTAGGAATCCCCATACTCCTTGCCATAAGGCCACCACCCATAAGACTTCCATCACAGGTGGTATTGCACTGAATAGCACATGCTCCAATAAGAGGAAAATCATCCTCTAGTGCTGCGCCAAATTCTGCTGCAGGCATAGGGCATACATCTGTTGGCACACCGTATTCGTGGGTCTTGTCAACATAATGCATTACGCCGTTTTGGCACATAAATGAGCTGGTGTAGATAGCAGGCACCTCGTAGCTAACCCATTTAAGATTAGGAAAGCCGCCCATCAAGGTGCTCATCATGTTTTCATCGAAGACTACCATCTTCTTTGAAAGCTCTACATCATTACCAATCTCAGGATCGGCCCTAAACATATCTGTAAGCGAAATAGTCATATCGATGATAATGAGACCAATTGCCTCGTGGGCAAGCCTAAGCTGAGTACCTCTTAAGCCCTCTGTATGTCTGTCCATAAAATCAGGCACAGCCAGGTAATTACTCATCCAGCGATATCTAAAAAAGCCCTTGAAGTTATTAGGCTTCATCATGAATTTTCCAAGTGTAAAAAGATAGTAAAGCCATCTGGTGTAGTCGTACCAGGTATCCCTAAACCCACGCCATTCCCTGCGACGACGGGGACGTTTTCCAGAATATATTACCTTGCCAAGAGGCTCACTTCCTAAAGCCTTTCCCATTAGCTGATTCTCCCTTCCTGTTTCTTAGCAGAAATCTTCTTCATTTCCACCCTTTCTACAAAAGCCTGAATACGAGTGCGAAGCTGTCCTGATGAACGAACAGCATAAGGCCTATCCACTGATAACACAGGATAGCCGTATTCCTCAGCCATCACATGGAAGGCGCTGGCTCGCTCATAGCCCCAATAATCGCAAAACTTAATCTGCTCATAGATTAGGCCATCGGCCTTGTATTCCTTGGCAAGCTTATCCACATATTCCCTGCGCTCCATTATCTTATCCTGGTTGAAAAAGCGTGGGCACTTGCCCCACTCTAGATATGTGCGGCAAATCTGAGTAAGCACATCCTCCTCATCATTAAGCTCAATCACCTGTCTGCCAGGAAGCGAACCAAAGCAATATCTATCTGCAACAACTAATGCTCCGCATTCCTCAGCAAGACCAATAAATTCCGGGTCGTCTATTTCAGAGCCTACCATGACCACTCTGATGCGAGCCTTCTTTTCATTAGGTTCACGATGCTTTATTTCTTCTAAAGTATCCTGCAATTTATCAATAATCATATCCTTAGGACAACAGTAGCTTGCCAGGCAAAGCACTGCAAACTCATAGCCTGTGATAGGAGGATTATCGCATTTACGATAGTCACCAATTGCGGTAAGAAGCCTGCTCACTTCATTTTGCTGTTCCACAGCCGCACGCATTGCCTCATCTGATATATCCACTCCAAGCTTTTCATGAAGTGGCTCAAGCACATGCACACGCATTTGCTTAACATAATGCTTTAGCGCCGTTTCGTCAGATTTCATAGGAACATCAGAATAGGTGACAAAGAAATCCTTGTTAGGATTGGTATCAAGACGCTCAATATTTTCCACGCAACGATTCATCTGGGCGCAGGCATCTGGCGCAATGATGCAATCCAAGAAATTGAACCCACCTTCTATAGCGCGCTCCAAATAAGCGCGACAAGCCTCACACAAGGTGGAGCTCATGTAGTAGGTTCCCATTTCGATGGAGCCAGTTCGAGGCGCCCTAAGCCTTACAGAAAAACAACCTGGCAGATTAAGTAAAGGTTCAGGAATCTGAAAGCACACATGCCCAATGGCATATCTGCCCTCTTCCTTGGCCGCTCTTGCCAGGTCGTTATAAGTATCATCAAGAAGTTTTTCAAAATAATAAAGATGTTTTAAATCCTTCATTCATACCCCCTTAAATATATTGCTTATAATTTTATCAATAATTTGCCTAATACTCAACTGGTGTTTTTGTACAATCCTATAAATAAATCACAAAATATAGTAATGATATTGCCCGCATCATACTAGATATGCTATTATATGGTTGAGTGGAGGATAAATAATGTACAGGAATGATTTTCTTTTCAGTGCACAACTTAATTATCATTTAAATGTAGCAAATCCAAAGGATATAGAAACTTCTGCTTCTTCTGAAGATATTACTTCTATAAATCTTAGAAGCTGCACCTTTGAAAGCTTTTCTAATGCTCTTTTATATGAGCGTGCCCAAGATCCTGATTACAGCTTTATGGATTCTAGCTTAGATGCTGTTAAGCCATCTGATTTTGACGAATCTAAAAAATATAACTTTATTGATTTAACAGAATACGCTAAGCATACAGCAATCGCTATTGGCAACATGACTCTTTTCAGCGAGCTTCAAAAAATAGCCAGTGCAATAGAATCATTTATGGCTAATTCAGCCAGCACAAACAATTCTCCATCAAATGTAATCAGGCCTTTCGACGACTATAACAGCTTTGACATCAAGTCTCAGCCTGCCACTATGGAGGAGCTTGGCAGCTGTGTCATAGGTGGTGGAAGCGAAGGCGCTATCAAGATTGCAGCCACCTTCCATGAAAGTAGTACAGGAGAACATCCTATTGTTTCCATTAGATTTTATTCTATCAATAATAGGGTATATCTTACCAATCGTGACATTATTGGAATTGACAACATATATAAGGCTAATGCTTCATTAATGGAAGCCTTCGCATACATGAGCTATCGTGATTATCTTAATAATCATTTCAACTATTCTTTCGATAAGCTTCTCATAAGCGACTCAATCGAAATTGATAGCTTAGACGATATGTACAACAAGCATTACGACCTTCGTATATACGATAAACTATATTAAGGGACTTTATGGAGCATAGTTATGCAAGACAAGAACTTAAAATACGCCGTTGCCTCAGAGGATGATGAAATAGTTCATCGCCACCAAAACAGCGAGCTTTTATTCTATCAACAGGTGGCAAAGGGAGATGTGGAAGCTATTCATGAAAACTGCCTTAGGCATGAATTTTTAAATCAGGCTGGTGTTGGCCAGCTTTCTAAGGACCCTATCCAAAATCTTAAATATCATTTTGTTGTTTCTGTTGCTATTATTTCCAGACTTTGTGTGGATAATGGAATGGAAATGGAAAAATCCTATAGACTTAGCGATCACTATATCCAAAAACTGGATAATATTTCTACCATAGAAGAAATGGAAGAAATCCACGATAGAATGGTATCTGATTACACCTATCGAATGCAGATTATCAGGCAAAATGCCGGCCTTTCCCGCCCTATGACAGAATGTATGAATTACATATACTCTCATATCAAGGAGCGAATCACTGTAAAAGATTTGGCAGAATATACCAGCAACTCTACCAGCTATATTTCCAGACTTTTTAAGGAAGAGGTTGGGATTTCTACCAGTGATTACATCAGAAATGCCAAGCTTGAGGCATCTAAGAACTTACTTAGATTTAGCGATTATAGTCTTGCTGATATTGCAAACTATTTTTCATTTACATCGCAAAGTCATTTCAGCCAGCTCTTTTTAAAGAAAACTGGCCTGACACCAAAAAAGTACCGTGAGAAATACTACGGTACTCATTGGAAGGGGACCAAAGGCGATATAATGTCTTATACCGAACGGTCCCAAGAATGAAGAAAATTTTATCCTAATAACACAAGAATATTATTGTTATTTTCAAGCCTCTCAATAATATCTCTGTTAATTATTAGCTGTGAATCTTTAACAGGTAGCTCATTTTCATTTAAATGAGCTGCCTTTATTTTATATTCTCCAAAGTCCTTACCCTCTGGATTTTGGATTGTAATATCAAATCTCTTGTCTGCAAAATTAAGCGAAATAGCTGCAGCATGATTAGCATCAAACTGTTCCTTCAGTAAAGCTGGAGCAATCTGAAGATTGCCACCATTTCCTCTTATTCCAAACACCTCTGTTATCATAGTAAGCAGATACCACGAAGCAGCCCCTGTAAGATATGGATATTTGCCTCTTCCATCTGCTGCAAAATATTCAGGAATGCCTGGATATATATGGCTCACCTTAAAATTCATTGAAGCATCAAAAAGTGCCTTTAGGGATTTGTTACCCTCCTTGGCAAAGCCTCTTTGATACAAAGCATTTGCATACATTACAGACATGTGTGAGAAAACCGCTCCATTTTCCTTTTCCCCGTACGCAAATCCAAACATTCTTCCAAGGTCAGATTTTACTTCTCCAAAATCTGTATTTAATCTGTATCCACCAATCTCACCTTTATATAAGTATCTATCTGCAGCCCTTGTAATCTGCCTAATCTGGTCTTCATTTGCAACATTTCCCATTATTGCAAACACCTGACCTGTAAGCATCATGCGAGTCTTTTCATCTGCCTTATCAAAGAACTCTACCTGTCTTTTACTGTTATCATAGTAGCTGTTGAACCAGCCCTCATTTTCATGACCAGCAATCCATTCCTTTGAATTAAGCTCAGCTGAAAAATCATCAGCCATTTCTCGCAAAGTATCTACAAGACTTGTAGCTGTTACCATGCTCTGTTTTCCAGTAATGTCACCCTCAACAAGCTTCATATAGCTTGCGAGTATTTCTTTTTTGCTGGCAACCCTTTTATCACTTCGTATATACGAATTAATAAGAGTAACCAATTCCTCTGCAACTGCAATTGTATCAATACTTTTCTTTTTGGAATAATCCTCTATAAGTTTAGCAAGCTCCCTAAGATTTCCTGCGTATGCATAAGAGAATGCTACAGATTCTCCATTTGCCTCTGCCATATCAAGAGCATCATTCCAGTCAGCCCCACGAAGTCTAAGTGCACCATGCTCTCCCACTTCATAGAAGGCAGCCAGATTTTGAATCAAAAGATGCTCGATTATGGAACCAAAATACACTTTACCATCCGATGTAAGCTGCTTATTTGCAGCATTTTCGTACTTTTTATCTACAATAGCTCCCCTGTGAACAATTGCATCCTTAAAATATGGAACCTGTTCCTTTAAAATATCATAGTCTCCAGACTGATTGATGTATAAAAGAAGTGTCTTTAGTGGCCAATATGCATGGTCCATCCAAACTCTGGCTATACCATTTCTATCTGCTATAAAATTACCAAGACCATCTCCTATAATAGTTGCATTACTTCCATCCATTCTAACGCCACCAAAATTGGCAACTATCATTTTTCTAACATCCTTTGGCTCCATGAAAAGAAGTGATAAGCAATCCTGCCACAAATCTCTCCAGCCACGGCCACCTCTGCCATAATCATGATATGGAAGGAATGAACAGCCGTAGACTCTTCTAAGGAATGGCTGAAAGGCTACCCACTGCATGTATTTGTCAAAATCAGCATTTCCTGTTTTAAAGCCGACATTTACCTTTTTGAGCCAGTAATCCTTTGTAGCTTCAAGTTCACTAGCTACAGCTTCCTTAGTGTTAAATCTCTTTAGGACAGCATCAATTATAGCTGTATCCTCTGTCACTCCAAGGATTATCGTATATACGATAGTTTTTCCTGGTTCCAAAGTGATTGTAGAAAATCTAAGGCCACCTACAGCTTCTTTTCCTGCCTCATGGTACCCTTCGCCTACGCCACTTTCCTGGCGATAAACACTTCTTGGCTTGGCAAAGCTACCGCCCTCACCAATATAGCTTTCCACCGTAGGGAAAAAGCCCTCTGGTGCATTCCCCTTTTCATCCATTCCAACCACATAATAGGTCTTTTTATTCATACGATGTCCCTTTTCATCAAAGGACATTGTTGGTGTAACAAGCACGCCGGATTTTGTTGTTTCAATCCTGTGCAGCATAGATGTTACGTTTCTATGATCTCTAAGATTATCCGCAGACCTGCCATAGATAGGAATAGCTGCAATAGGTGTTATTGTCTTTGCAGTCTCATCCTGATTCTTTATTTCTACAGACATAATCTCAACATTTTCGTCTACAGGAATAAACGAAGTTATCTTAGCGCCAATCTTGTATTCATGGCTAAATCTGCTAGCCGTGTGCCACATAAAGCCTGCCGACACACTGCTTTCATCCTGACTAAGAGTGAACTTTTTACTTTCCTGCTCGGCAGAATTTCCAACTGCAGACCACACCTTACAGTTGTCCATATAAAGCCAGAAATTTCTACCATTCTTATTGTTGTGTAGGTTTTCAACGCTGACAGGCTCCAACAAAAATGTTTCTTGGTCAACCATTGCATCACCTGAAAGATTTGGTGAAACAGATGCCTTTAATCCCTTCTCTCCTGCTATAGGAAAATATAAATAGCTGGTATCCTCAGCCTTTGGTACTTTGAAGCTTCCATTTTTATCAATAAACTCTATCAACGCTGTTCTCCTTTATTCACCCATCCTTGCAAACATTAATCTGATTTCTTCTTCCTTGGATTTTGCAAGGGAGATTTTTATATCCTCTATTTCCATTCCATCCTGTGCGAAATACATTCTAAGGAAGAAGGTCATTGCACAGTTTTCAAACATCACCTCAACATCCTGCCAATCTCTATCTGCACCTGTTAAGGTTACCATCTTTACCAATTCCTTATCCTTAAAGATACTAAGAGGAATCTGAGCCAAATCGCTTGTGGCCTTTGAGCGCACACGCATTGTCAGCTTGTAATCGCCTCTTTCCTTAAAGGATACTGAAACAATATTATTACTATTTCTTGCTGTTTCGATTAATCCGGCATCAATAGCTTGAATACCTGTTTCATCAATTCTGCAATCTATTATCTTATCAATATCAAGCTCGTCATCATCAGCCTCATTTGAAAGGGCGATATCAAGCTCGTTATTTCTTTCAATAAATCTTAAAAATGTAGGTGTACCCATTACGTACTTACAAATGTTCTTGGCACATCTTTGAAGCTCTGCTCTATCTAAAGTGCCATCTAAGAGTGCTTTTTCAAGGTTGTCCTTGTTGGTGTTATCTATAGCACTTTGAGTTACCATATACAAATCATTCTGAGCTCTTACAATAGATGCCATATCTGATGAATCACCTGAAGTGGCCTTTCCGCCCTTTGCCCACCAGTCAGTCATTACGATTCCTTCAAATCCCCATTCCTCTCTAAGGATTTTTGTAACCAAATCGTAGCTTGATGATGTGTAATAGCCATTGATTGACCCATAAGTAGTCATTACAGCTGAAGCACCTGCCTCCTTAACTGCAATCTCAAAGCCTTTAAGATAAATCTCTCGAATAGCACGTTCACTTGCCACATGCTCTACAGAATGTCTATAAGCCTCCTGAGTATTCATGGCGAAATGCTTGATTGTTCCAGTCACGCCATATTTATGCATACCCTTAAGCTGTGCTGCAGCATTTTTTCCTGTAACTAGTGGATCCTCACTAAAATACTCAAAGTTACGTCCGTTAAGTGGATTTCTGTGAAGATTCATTCCCGGTCCAAGAAGAATATCAATCTTGTTTTTACGAAGCTCCAAGCCCTCATAATTGTACAGCTCCTCTGTTAAATCCAGATTCCACATGCATGCAAGAAGAGTGCCATTTGGCATTGCAAAAGCCTTCTTGCCAGAGTCCATTCTGATTCCAGAAGGACCATCTGTACAACAGCATGTAGGAATACCCTTTTCTACAAGAGATTCTGTTACACCACCAAAGGCGCCGCCGCAGCCTGGTGTTACCTTAGGCGAGCTCATGCCCTCGCCTCTTACAATTGCGCAGAGCTCCTCATCACTTAACTGTGCCACAAACTCGTCCAATGTGCATTTTTCATCCAAAACATCCACAAGCTTGTAGGTTGTATTCGACTTAGCTAAAGGGGTTTGTAAATTAGCTAGTCTTGCCTCCTGCCAATTAACTGTAGCGTTTGGAACATCCTCGTAGGATATGGCAAATCCATCATCCCTGGATTCCGGCTTAATGCGGGTGAAATCAATGGTCGGTGCCAAAGCCTCAGAGAGCTGCTCAACAACCTTTGTTTTGCCCACATTATAAGTGCCAACTCGTGTGAGATTTCTTACACTATCACCTACATAGAAAATATAGGTTCCTTCCTCTAACACATATGCGCTTTTAAATCCAGTAACACCGCTATCGTCGTAGCTTGCCATTTGATAATTCGTAAATACGATATCAAGAGTTTCACTTTCGTCTGCCTTAAGCTCTTTTGTCTTCGCGAATCCTACAAGCTCTAACACTGGCTTCCCAAGCTTTCCCTGTGGCTTTGCCACATAAGCCTGCACCACCTGCTTACCCTTGTAATCTCCAATATTTGTAACAGTAACGGAAACTGTAACCTTACCGGCCTCCACATCAAATCCATTTGATATGATGTCAAAGTATGTGTAGGAAAGACCAAAGCCAAATGGATACAACACCCTATCCTTTGCGAAGGTCTCAAAATATCTATAGCCTACATATATATCCTCCTGCTGGATATTGCGCTTGTTGCTTCCGAAGTTTTTGGTAGATGGGTAATCTTCGATATCATAAGCAATAGTATCTGTCAGCTTTCCGGAAGGAGAAACTACACCTTTTAGCACATCGATTACACCATTTCCACCTTCCTGACCACCCTGCCAGATATATGCCACTGCAGCTGGATTATATTTTTCAACCCACTTCATATCGATGATATTTCCAACATTAAGTAAAACGATTGTTTTATCAAATGCCTTAGTTACATTTTCCAGCATCTGCTCTTCATCATCTGTAAGTAAGTAGCTACCTTTAGCATTGCTGTTATCCTGATCCTCACCAGCTGTACGGCCAATCAAGACAACAGCAACATCTGATTCTTTACTTGTACTATCAGCCAATTCCTTAGTGATTGGCATTTCTTTTTGGAACCATGGTTCTGCAGCCCAGCCTGCTCCTGCATCAAAAGGATTGTCCTTTATCCAATTCTCATAGGTAGCGCGAAGTTCTTTATTTAGCTGGAAATATTCATCCTTTATGATGGCCTCGTACAAGCCGATTACGTAGCTTGTATTTACCATTCCGCCAGAGCCTGTACCACTTTTATAGTAGTTAAACTGACTTCTACCAAACAAAGCTATCTTCGAACCCTTAGCCAGTGGAAGCACCTTGTTTTCATTTTTAAGTAATACAACTCCCTCTGCGACAGCTTCTCTTGCTACTTTTGCAAACTGTTCTGTGTCAAAAATCTTGTCTGCCATAATCCCTTAATTCCTTTTTTTCTAAATTGTTAGCTAAAAAGCGATTTGAAGAAGTTTAGTATAGCCATAAAGAAGTTTAGAATTGCCCCGAAAAAGCCTACATGCTCCTCAGCAGCTGCCTTTGCAGTCTCTGGCTCTTCTATTGTTTCTTCTGATGATTTAACATCTGCTTTTTCTTCCTCTGGCTGCTCTATTGTATCTTTTGTTTCTTCTGTCTGCTCTACCTCTGTCTTAGAGCTTTCCTCTCGCTTTTCCTCTGCCTTCTTATTTGACTGACTCTTACCTGAAGCCTTGGCATTATCTGCCTTCTTTGACTCATCATTATTATATACAATGCCAGTATTACCTGCCATTGGTACTTTCTCATCAGCAATCTTTGCAGGTGCCTGTGCCACTGATGTGCCATTGCTTACCGATGTACTTCCTGAATATGCCTGACCACTTGGCTGTACTGGATTCTCAGGCTGTGCTGGCTTCTCAGACTCTGCTGGCTTTTCTGGCTCTGCTGGTTTTTCAGGTTGTACTGGCTTTTCTGGCTCTACTGGTTTTTCTGGCTCTGCTGGCTTTTCTGGCTCTGCTGGCTTTTCTGGCTCTACTTCCTTTTCGTCAGTAAGCTCGATTAGGCTGATGTCATCAATGTAAACATCATGCTTTTCAGTTATTCTGATTCCATCAACAGAACCCATTGTAATGTTGAATCTTGTGTTAGGATCTGTCTCACTTTCCATTACAAAATCAGTTGTAAATGTCTTCCATTCATTTCCAATTTCTACAGAGCCTGTGCCACTGTAGTTAGTCCAGTTTCCTTCGAATTCCTGTAATGAATATTTGATTACTCTATCAATAGAAGACTTTGCCTTAAAGGACACTCTATATTTCTTGCCCTTTTCAAGCTTGATTCCATCCTGGTTAAGCTGAATGTACCAGCAGTTATCATCTGTATCTGCAACTGTATCGTCGATTGTGATAGCAAATGCATTGTCATTTCCATTCATGTTATCAATGACATAATTAGCCTTTACACTGTCATAGATATATGGTGAAAATCCTGCAAGGCCAGCATTGAATGAACCATTCTTAAGTAGTGCAGCCTCCGCCAAAAATACATTATCAATGTAATACTCACCTGGCTTCGTAAATACGAATTCAATGTTAGAAGCCTTACGGTCAAGATTCTTATCTACAACAAACTTATGAGAGAAATTACTATTCTCATTAGCAAGCTGTGGCGCGTATGTCTTACCAGCCACATTTACTGTAAGCCCATCCTTCACATCTGCATATCCGTTGAAGCTAAGCTCGTACTGACCTGCCATAAGAGGAGATAACTCACTCTGTGACACCTTCACTGGATTAGCCTTAGATGTGCCCTTAGGAGCAACTACCTTAAGAAGCCTAGAATTGCGCTTGTTAGTAACACTAACTGCCTCTTGATTATTGATATCCCAATAGCCCAATCGATTTTCACCTTGATCAAAACCTCCATTGTAAATGTAATTACCATCAGGACGAATTGTCTTTGCATCGTCTTCCACTATTTCATCACCTGACTTGTGAGTCAGCTTAACATTTGATATGGTCACCGGACTTACTGAGTTCTGCTTACCAAGGTTAAACTCCAGTGAACCATTAGCATCTGTCTTTTCATTCATTGTGAATGTGTAGGTATATGACTGCTTCTTTGTGGTAACTGGCACTGAGGTATCTGGCATGTATCTCATCCAGCCTCTATCTGGACCTTCCGCATCGATAATGATATCTCTGTCTTCCTCTGCCACAGCATCAAATGTAAGCTCATACTCGTAGCCCTTATACATTGGAATGTTCTGTTGCTTCAGCTGAACACTGTGTGGCTGTGAGCCTACAGCAGATGGACTAATCTTTATTGCATTATTCTTAACTGTATATTTTGTATCCTTAGCATCGCTTTCTAAGTGAAGCTTCCAGTTGTCATCACTGGCATCCTCTGCTCCATCTATTGCAATGTCCTTTGCAAAGTCACCGTTAATCACATAGTTACCAGCTTCATCTGGCTCTCTAAACTTTACAGGCTCTTTTTCCGGGCGCTTAGCAGCGGCCTCTTCCTTTTCATATTCCTCAGCAGATTTCTGATATACACGCACATAATCAACAGCATAGCTATCATCATTCATGTGCTCATAAACGCTGTCATCTGGATAACCTACCCAGCTGCCACCTACAGCAAGATTAAGTATGATGTAAAAATCCTGGTCAAATGGTGCAGGATATGTTACCTGATTATTATCGTCACTTCCTGTATACCAATCATTGGTGCTATATACCTTTTCATCATCTACATACCATGTAATGAGGCCAGGCTCCCAGTCCACGCGGTATGTGTGATAATCATCTGCAAAGCTTCCATCATTAAGGACCTTGCTGCCCTGATTTTCCTTGTGACCACTGCCTGCGCTGTAGCCGTAATGAATGGTATGATAGGATTTTGAAACATCCTGCCCCATGACCTCCATAATATCTATCTCACCGCACTTAGGCCACTGACCATAAAGGCCCTCATCTGTTGCCATCAGCCAAAATGCTGGTAAGTATCCCTTGCCCTCAGGTACCTTTGCTCTTGCTTCAAATCGTCCGTAGGTAAAATCGTGAAGGCCTTGAGTGGTAATTCTGCCTGATGTGATTTCACGCTTTGATGAGCCAGCGCCTGCTGCACCACCCATAGCTGACTTTTCAATAGTAGCCTTTGTGCCTGCATACCAATCATATCCGTTATCAGGGTCCAGCAAGCTAACCTCTACCATTCTATCTGCATCTGCTACAGCATCCATGGAAAACCTGTAGGTGTGCCCCTGTTCAAGCTTAAGGCCACTTTGCTGCAGCTGATAATTCCAGTTAGCATCACCAGATTTTTCAATATCAAGTAATACGCTGCCATCTTCATATTTGTAAGAGCCTTCTGCAGGTGATGTGATTCCGCAATACCAATCATCTCCATTTGAAAAGCTGCCGTTTCTAACAAGCTCACTATCATCTGCTGTATCAACTAATGAGATATTAGAAAGCTTTACCTTTGCCTTTGCATTTCCTGCATCCGAATCATCAATCTTTCCAAAATTAACCTGTAGTGCAATACTCTCGGATGTTTTCTTGTCATCTCCTACTGTAAACTCAAAGCTTACATGAGTTATCTTTTCTTCCTCAGGTTCACTTGATTCGCCATCCTTGACTTCTTCCACATGAGGCTTGATATACATTTTGCCATCCTTAACCTCAATGTTTCCTTCGCCGATGCCTGTGTATCTTTGCAGCTCCGAATTTACCCAGCCTGGCTCATGCTTTTCCACATTCCAATCATTTAGATTAAGGCTGTCTCCATCAAATTCATCGTTCCATTTAAGCTCATAGCCTTCATCTAAATACTTGTCCTTAACATCATCCTTAGCAGTAGTCTTAGCTTCCACCGGCAAGGCTGTAAGGACCATCATGCCAGCCATCCCCAAGGCCAGCGCATGCACTATTTTCCCATTTCTCATTACATCCATTCTCCTTTCATTTCCTAAATGTTGGGATAATGATATGAAAAATCGAAAAATCTTTATATCGAATCTATACTTTTTTTATCAAATTCATTCATAAAAAACGCCAGCCCTTTTCAGGCTGACGTTTTGATGTGTCATTATTTTATTCTATAGTGAAATAGCTAATCTTTTCATATAGCTGTTCTGCCAAAGCCTTAAGGGATTCGGAAGCATTGGTGATAACCTCAAATGTAGCATTGAGATTATCCATAGAATCCTTTGTCTCTGCAGATGATGCTGCATTCTGCTGTGATATTGCTGAAAGACTGTCAATAATCTCTACCAGATTGTTCTTAGCTCCTTCCAGATTATCAACTCTTACTGATATATCCTTGGCATTAGCTGCCACATTATCTACACCTGCCTGCATCTTCTCCATGTTATGCTTTGTCTCATCCAGATGTCCAGACTGAGCAGAAAGATCACTGTTCATCTGCTCAATTGTTGTAATTGATTTTTCAGATTCTGTAGTAAGGTCATGAATGATTGCATTAATCTGCTCTGCTGTTTCCGCAGACTGTGATGCAAGCTTTCCAATCTCATCTGCAACTACTGCAAAGCCCTTTCCTGATTCACCGGCACGGGCTGCCTCAATGGATGCATTAAGAGCAAGCAAATTAGTCTGGGATGCAATATCTGTAATAAGCTTTGAAGACTCTGCAATATTCTGTACTGATGAATTGGTATTTCTAATCTGCTCATCAATCTGCTTCATAGATTCCATAACAGCAAGATTCTGCTTAAGCAATATATCAAGAGCCTGCATAGATGTGCTACAAGCTTCCTTCATCTCATCTGTATTATTGCTAAGTGTAGTTACATTATCGGTAATAGTCTCAATATCTGTTCCGATTTCGTTAACGTTTTCTGCTGAGCTTTGTACACTTTCAGCCTGACTCATTGCTCCTGTTGAAATATCATTTACAGCATTTGCCACAAGTCCTGATGCACTGGATGCATCCTCTGCTGAATCTGCCAGATTATCACCTGACTCTGTAACCTTGCCAGAAAGCTTAACACTGGTTCCAATAATATCTAACAGCTTATTTTTCAGATTGTAGATGGATTCTGAAATGTTTCCAAGCTCATCATTTCTATCAATCAATTCCTGAGGAATATCATATGTAAGATTTCCAGCTGCAACCTCTTTTATAGATTCTGAAATTGCATTCATTGCCTTGGTGCCACTTCTTGTTGCCATAACACCTATCACTATAAGCACCAACACAACAAGCACTGTAACACAAATAAGCACTGCTGATACTCTAAAAATAGTTGCATTGATTGTTGTAGCATCACGGCCAACAAACATCATACCAACCTGTGTGCCATCATCATTTGAAAGTGGCGAATAGTAAACATAATATTGATGGCCTTCGATTGTCATATCAGGCTTATACAATACCTTGTTACCTTTGATTACAGTATCTACAACCTCAGCTGAAGCCTGTGTATTTATAAAATACTCATCTGTTCCCTGCTTCTTTAATGTTGTAACCGCTCTGGTGTCATTGTAAAAAATAGTATATTCAAGATTTGTATCTGCTTTCAATTCCTCCATTGTTGTAAGATACTCGTCATAAACAGGCTCTCCGCCCTTTGTGAGAACAGAATCCGTATAATCCCAATCGCCATCCCACATATTTGTAAACTCACTGTTTGCAATGGTTACAGCTGTGTGTAGCTCTTCTTCTGTCATATCTAAGTATGTGTCTTTAACTTCTTTCATTCCAATTATGGATAGAATGATACAACCTACAGCTGCAGCAATACAAGAAATTCCTACTACCTGCCCAATTAATTTACCTTTCCTCTGTTTCATTTCACACCCCTCAAAAATAATATTATAAAAAGATTTTGCTGACTTTATTATCACTCAGCATAGCTTCTCCCATATACTACTAAGCATGATAACATTAAATTAAGGAAAAACAGTGAAATAATTCAATCGTCTAACCATTATTAGGCTTGTAAAACGATAATTATTCCTATTTTTATATTGACATTCCCAATTCTTTTGATATTATATAGATAGTCATTATTAGTTTTTGGGATTGGCGGTGTTATATGAATTACAGCAGACAACGTGAATCAATTAAAGAATATTTGATGTCGACCAAAGAGCATCCTACAGCTGATGTTATCTATCAGCATGTTAAGGAGGCTTACCCTAAGATAAGCTTAGGCACTGTTTACAGGAATCTTACTCTTCTTGTTGATTTAGGGGAGGTTCGCAAGATTTCCACTGGAGATGGCACAGAGCATTACGATGCAGATACATCGGCTCACAGCCATTATTATTGCAGGTGCTGTCACAGGGTAATGGATTTGGAGGTTACTCCTAGCGTCGACCAAATCTTAGCTGCATCTAGCGCGGGACTTGGCACAATTGAAATAGCTAATTTGCTTTTCACCGGTGTGTGCCAAAGCTGTCTAAATGAGCAAAGCCAGAAATAGAATAATGATAAATTGATAATGGTTACTATTTTTATTTAAATGTGAAAGGAGTTTAATTTATGGCAAAGTATGTATGTTCAGTTTGTGGTTATGTTTACGAGGGAGATAATCCTCCAGCAGAGTGCCCTGTATGTCACGTAGGCGCTGACAAGTTTAAAAAGGTAGAGGGCGAGCTTAAGCTTGCTGCAGAGCATGAATTCGGCATCTATGCTAAGACAGTTAAGAACAATCCTGATATCACAGATGAAGATAAAAAATATATCTTAGATCAGTTAAAGTCTAACTTCACTGGCGAGTGCTCAGAGGTTGGTATGTATCTTTGCATGGCACGTGTTGCTCACAGAGAGGGTTATCCTGAAATCGGTTTATACTGGGAGAAGGCAGCTTTCGAAGAGGCTGAGCATGCTGCTAAGTTTGCAGAGCTCTTAGGCTCAGAGCTTGAGGTTAACATGACAGATTCTACAAAGAAGAATCTTGCTTGGAGAGTTGACTGCGAGTACGGCGCTACAGCTGGTAAGTTTGACCTTGCTTCTTGCGCTAAGAAGAACAACCTTGATGCAATCCACGACACAGTTCATGAGATGGCTCGTGACGAGGCTAGACACGGCAAGGCTCTTGAGGGTCTTCTTAACCGTTACTTTAAGTAAATCACAGTAAAACGAAAGCTAGGAGTTTGATGATATCAATGCTCCTAGCTTTTTGTTTGTCTTATATATTCTTCCAATCATTGAAGGTTTTGGTATGTTTTACGTCTGACATTGCCGAATCTACCTCTTCAATCCTTGCAAAAGAAGCCCTAAGGCGTTTGCCCATACTAGGATGATTTACAATGTTGCCATAGTCTAATTCCATGCCATATTTATTGTTAAGGTATTCCTGCCACAATCCATCCAGATAAGCGCATATATCAGATGCAGTTCCCACTATCTCCTTATATGTTCCATCAGCCTTTGTTTCAAAGGTAAGCTTTAGGCCAGGAATTTCAGTAAGCTTAGGTGCATCATATCCATTCATCCCCAAGTACTTTGTAAAATTCTTAGTTCCATAGCCATTCATGTAATCATCTATAACAATATCAGTTATGGTAATCCCTGCCGCCTCTAAATACTGCAAAAGCCTAAGGTTTGCCTCATTATGGATTCTGGTAAGAACCTCGTTGGCATTGATACCTGCTTCGTGATACTTGTTATATTCAGCATTGCTAAGTATATATGGACAGTATGTAAGGCCATACTCTTCGTTCTCATATACCTTGCCTGATTCAAACTGTTCAAAGCAATCAAAGCCTGTGAGTGTCTTTCCAATCTTACTAATCTTAGTTGGAATCTTCTTAGAATCATCTACGCCAAGCTTAAGCATTGCATCAAACTTATCCGCCTTTACATGAACAGCCACCACAATCAGCTGTTTAAGCGGCTCTATCTTTCCTACCTCATCTGAACCGATGTAGGCGCCAGGTGTAAGCTTTGATGACGCTGCTGCCTTCTTTGCAATAGCGGTATTTGTCGATTTCGCTATTGCCTTATTACCGCTTGTGGATGTTTTCTTAGGCTTAGCCTGTGAGCCGCCACTAAAAGCTGCCTCTGCATCAGCCTGTGATTCATACCCTTTATTTGATCCGCTTATATAATAAATGGTTCCATCAGTGCCTTCTACATAATTAGACTTGTGCTTCACCTTATCAGCCATTCTATAAGTGCCCTTGACTACCTTATCCACACCTTCAAGAACCCAGTATTTTACCTTTGCCATGTTAATTATTTCCTTTTCTTTTTCTTAAGGCTGGCTCCACCGCCCTTCTCCTCAAGTATGACTATAGTATGCCACAGTTGAGCAGGATGTGCCATAAAAAAGTGGCCTAGCAATGCTAGACCACTTTTAGATTTTGTCATTTAATCTGCTTCTTACCTACAACTATACCCTGACAAAATGCAACTGGGCACTTGGATAATCACCGTATGAGATATTGATAGCAAATCCACCATACATTAATGCAGCTCCAGAAAGTGTTGTTTTTGTACCTTCAAGGTTATACATTGCATTTTCCTCCAGTCCTCGAAGCTTTATAACCTTAATCTTTGCATTAGCCTGCACCTTTTTAACAACAATATTTACAAGTGCCTCGGACTTATCTGTTGCTACAAACTCCCAGGCTTTGTAAATTTCTGCATACTCCTCATTGTAAAGTCGATAATAGTCTCCCTTTTGAATCAACCAATAGTATTTGTTATAAGAGGCTATCTGTTCTTTGATTTCAGCCTTTTCCTCTGCTGACATTTTTGTAATATCAAGCTCATAGCCAAAGGTACCTGCCATAGCAACAACTCCACGGGTAGAAAGTGGTGTGCTTCTTCCAGTCTGATGATTTGGAGATGCTGATACATGAGAGCCTACTGCACTAACTGGATATCCAAAAGAAGTTCCCTCCTGAATCTCAAGTCTTTCAATAGCATCTGTATCATCTGAGCACCAAATCTGTGGACAATAGTAAAGCATACCTGCATCAAAACGTCCACCTCCGCCTGAGCAGCCTTCAATCATAAGATTTGGATAAGCTGATAATAATCTTTCAAGTAAAGAATATGTTCCTAAAACAAATCTGTGGGAAACCTCTCCCTGCTTTTTATTAGGAAGATTCTTTGAATAAACATTACTTAAACTTCTATTGAAGTCCCACTTGATGTATGAAATATTGTTTTCATCAAGAATCTTGCTAATACAATTAAACAGATAATCTTCTACCTTTTTATTACTCATATCAAGCACCAGCTGATTACGTGCCATAGTAGGATGTCTATCTGGATCAACCAATGCCCAATCTGGATGCTCTCTATACAAATTTGAATCCTCATTAACCATTTCCGGTTCAAACCAAAGGCCAAATTTCATTCCCAGCTTTTCAATCTCATCTGAAAGTCTCTTTAAGCCTCCATCCAGCTTTTTCTCATTAACGAACCAGTCACCAAGACCCGAATTGTCATCATCACGTTTTCCAAACCAGCCATCATCTAAAACCAACATTTCAATTCCCAGTTCAGAAGCATCTTTTGCAATATCAATAATCTTTTCGGAAGTAAAATCAAAGTATGTTGCTTCCCAGTTATTGATAAGTATTGGTCGTTTTACATCCATATATTTTCTATCACATACATTTCTTCGAATAATATTGTGATAAATATGGCTCAAACTTTCCAGGCCATCCTTTGTATATGCCATAATAGCTTCTGGTGTATCAAAGCTCTCAGCCGCCTCTAAACACCATGAAAAGTTTTCTTCATTAATACCTGCAACGATTCTAGTGCTTCCAGCCTGATCCTGCTCGATTTCTATCTTATGATTTCCAGAATACATAAGCATCATTCCATAGCATTCACCATAAGCTTCTGTTGCCCCATGGTCGCATAAAATCACAAAAGGATTCTCATGATGACTGCTCATTCCACGCTTTGAGCTGATAACCTTTATATCCTGGGTAAGCTTATTTCTAGACATCACTCTTTCCATGCAATGTCTTCCAGCGAAATGAATTTCATCCCAACAACCATATTGAACATCAAGCATAGCAGATGCAGCCTTCTCTAAATGAATTTTCTTGTCGCTGACATTGATAAACTTTGTGTGTCGTGTGATTACATCCTTGTCTTCAAAAACAGAATAATGTAGCTCCACTTCTAGTCCAACAACCTTATCTTCCAAAGTGATAACAAGTGATGTTACATCATCATCGTATTTACGAACTGATGGAAGACCTTCTATTTCTTCCTTGCCTTCGTATATACGATGTGACTTATATCTTAAATCACAGCTACGGCTTCCGTTTTTGGCAACAATCCCTACAGAGCTAATCCTATAGTCTCCCACTCCACAACCTGAATATTCCTGTGGTAGCACATCGATTGAACGACCTCTATCTACTCTATTCTCAAACAGATTTCCAGAAAATCCTCTATCAACAGATATAATCTGGTATGTCATATCTGTATCGCAAGCAGGTCTACCATAATAGTTGTGAATCAATAGACCTATATCATCTATTTTAATCTGATATTCACTGTTCAAAGTCAACAATCTAAAAATCTTTCTTGAATCATCAAATACTATACTCAATCTACTGTCCTCCTACCCTTTAACACTTCCAAGGACTAATCCCTTGGTAAAATATTCTTGTAGGAAAAATTATAGTATCAGACTGCCTTTTATGAAATGGATATGAATGTGTAATTTATGGAAAAATGTAAAATAATATGTAATATATCTCGTTAATATTGTTATTCCCCCTTATATTTGCTAGTATTTTCTAGTAAATATATCAACCGATTAACATGGAAATAAAAACAGGTAATAGTCATGAATGCTTTTAAGCCATCACGTTATACAGATGCAGTTCAATATAAATGCCTTGAGGATTTAAGAGAGTCATCTATGGAACTTTCCCTTATTCATTGCGGGAAAGAAAAATGCAAGCCTCTACATATTGTTCAAGGGAAAAGAGATGAAATAATCATTCATTTTGTCTTTGACGGGAAGGGAACTTTTTCAGTCGGAGATAGAATTTGGCATATTGAAAAAGGTCAAATGTTCATATTATATCCAGGCATTACCACTACTTATATATCAGATGCTGATGACCCTTGGCGATATGCATGGATAGCCTTTAAAGGTATTCACACAGAAAACATTCTTCTTCATATGGGTTTTTCAAAAGACAACCCCGTCGTCCCTTTTGATGATATTACAAGCATACAGGAATTTATTGACAAGATTTTGGATGCTAGAAAACTGACTTTTGGAAATGATTTATTGCGAAATGGTTTCCTTTTGGAATTGCTAGGTAGTCTATGTGAAAATCATACCAATAGAACGAAACAAAATGGTGGGCATGATTACAGTTCAAACATATATGTAAACCATGCCATTGAATTCATTTCAAAATTTTACTCACAAAGCATTAACGTTACCTCAATATCAGAATATATTGGAATAACAAGGGCTCACTTAAACAATTGCTTCCAAAAAGAATTAGGTATTACAGTACAGTCATACTTAATAGATTATCGACTTCATCAAGCCTCTCAGCTTTTGAGCAGCACCACTGATTCAATCAATGAAATCGCAGCCAAAGTAGGCTATCCAGACCCTTTGGCTTTTTCAAAAGCCTTTAAGAAAAAATATAAGGCAAGCCCTAAATTCTATCGTCAAAATCAGCTTGAGCTTCTTCAATTTAATAATAAATAAATGTTTTCTATACGTACATAAAGAAAATACCTCTAGCACATGCTAGAGGTATTTTTATGCCGGCTGCGGGACTTGAACCTTAAACAGGGTTCACAAATACTATAAAATCAAGGAGGAAAAGCATGTCGGACGTCTCGTTGCCCTTTTGGTTGCCCTTTTTTATTTTGTGGCCAAAAATCATTGAAAATAATGGGAATATTCTATTTGCTTATGTCTAATGGCTGATATAAAATTTATGATATAAGATTTTCAGGAGGCATTTTAAATGACCAATAATGACATGAATAAACCAAGGGTTGTAAAATCGCATGATATAACTCTTGATAATGATTATACTAATTGGATAATTGAGCTCAAACAACGATATCGTAATACTCAAATCAAGGCAGCAGTTAAAGTGAATTCTGAGCAGCTACTCTTTAATTGGCAGCTTGGCAGAGATTTAGTTATAAGAAAAGCTGAGGAAAAGTGGGGCACAGGTATCGTTGAGCAAATCAGTTTAGATTTGCAAGCAGAGTTTCCAAATGTAAAAGGTTTTTCTGCCCGCAACTTATGGAATATGAAAAAATGGTACACTTTCTATTCCACAAATGATTCTTTTGAATCTACAATCAGACAGTTAGATTCAATTCTTGATAATAATCAAAAACTGCAACAAGTTGCTGCAGAAATACACGAGACCGGTTCATCTGCAAAACTGCAACAGGCTGTTGCAGAAATTGAGTTTCCAACTGTTTTTAGTTTTGTTCCTTGGGGACATCACATCGAAATCATAACTAAATGTAAGGATGTAGATGAAGCTTTATTCTACATAAAACGAACTATAGAGCGTGGTCTTAGCCGATCGGCGCTGGATGATTGCATTAGAGCAGATTTATTTCATACTTCAGGTGCGGCTCTTACAAATTTCTCAGAGAAGCTTCCTGATGCTCAAGGAAAAATCGCTCAGGAGATTCTTAAAAGCAATTATGATTTAGGATTTGTTACATTGCCAGAAGGCTATGATGAAACTGATCTAGAAGATGTTATAGAAACACGTATGACCCGTTTCTTGCTTGAACTTGGTGAAGGATGGGCTTTCATCGGAAGACAAAAAGAATTAATTATAGCTGGAAAGACCCGAAAAATTGACTTACTTTTCTATCACATATATCTTCGTTGTTATGTAGTTATAGAATTAAAAGTCACATCCTTTGACCCTGAGCATGCCGGTAAGTTAAATTTCTACGTCAATGCTGTAAATGAATTCATACGTAAGGATAGCGATAATCCTACAATTGGTCTTTTAATTTGCAAAGACATGGATAAAACAGAGGTACAGTTGGCATTTCAGGGCATTACCACTCCAATGGGAGTCGCCACATATGATAATGTCAAGATTAAAGAAATTCAGGAACATTTGCCTACACCTGAGCAAATACAGCAACAGATGGAAATTGCTGAAGAAGAGTATAAGCAACGACAACAGCGTGACAAATAAGATTCAAGTCATTTGGGTAGTTTGCTACGTGCCTATTACGTGCGTTCCTTTGCTTGATTAAAAAGTATCCAGAAAATATGCGCCATCAAGGATGACTTTAGTCACTTGCGAAGTCCTTGATGGCTTATATTATCTGGACATAACCGCCAACTCGTCACATTCTTCTAAATGTTTTTCTTCAGCATGACTCTATTTATAAACCTACCATCATTCTGCTCCACCTTCATTGTGCCATTATATCTAGTTGCGATTGCCTCAACATTTTTCAAGCCAAGTCCGTGCCATAATTCAGGCTCTTCCAATTTGACATCGTGAGTATAATAAGGATTTTCACATTTAATTATAATAACAGGTGCCTTTTCCACAATAGAAAAAGCTATTGTTCTACAACCATCAGGATAAGCTACCGTTGCTTTTATTGCATTATCAAGCAGATTAGATATAACAATTCCAATATCGTAGGCCTGTATTCCCCAAGCATCATCAAAACCAACGGACAAATTTATAGCAACATCCAAAGCTTTCGCCCTTGCAACCTTGTCATTTAATATAACATCGATGATTACATTACCTGTGTAGCTTGTAGTATCAATTGAAGTGATATCTATATCAAGCCTGTCTATATATTCCGCAAGAGCATCGTACTTACCTTCATCAACAAGCCCTTTTATATTTGCAAAATGATTAACTATTTCATGCTTTACACTACGAACCTGCTCATTGACACGGGTCGTTTCTTGAAGTCGATTTTCGATTGCTTCCTTTTCCAAATGCTCTGTGAAATATAATTGCTGTGCCCGTTTCGCTTCCTGACTCTTTTTAAAGCGTAAAAGTGCTGCTATCTCACCAAGATATATCAACACTGCAAGAGCTGGCAGTATAAATAATAGCTCTGGCTTTTGCTCCATCAAGATAAAAGGAGTTCCATCCACAACAATTATAATTATGCTTATCATTATCCAAGTTATCAGAATTCCTAGTACATTCGGTACCAGCAGGTATGTTAAATCATTCCAATCGATAGGCTCATAGGTTTTAATAATTTTTCTGATTGGTATAAGAGCCAGAACGATAATGCAAACATACATTATCTCAACTGAAATCTGAAGGATACCTGTTCTGACTTCTACATATTCTTCGATATTCGAAACTGTCAAAATATCCTTCAGCAAATAGTCAGAGAACCAGTCCGTAAGGGAATTTATCAAGAAAAATGATACAGACCTTAGGCTCCACCACAGACTTATAACATAAATAGTTTCAGTGATGTAGCCTTTAAATCGTACCAAGGTATATGGGACAGCAACACCGATTATACCTAATGCACTTATTGGAAATGTAGTTGCCGGTATCTGCCATAAAAGAAGTTGCACTATTGTTACTATAATCGCAAGGCTAAGGAAATCTTCTTTCTTTACTAAGACATCTTGATTAATATAGTTGCAACGATTGTGCGCTTTTTTGATAAATAGTTCTACTGGAATGAACAAATAAAATAAATATAAGAATACCGTGACCTTGGCAAAAACACCCAGATATCCAAATATACTTAATAATTGTTTAATCATAATATATTCCCCGACTGATAATCCAAAAACGTATTTACGAATTCTTTATACTTATACTTTGAAATTGGAATACTGACCCCACCAGACATTTCCACTGTGCTAGAAGAATAATTTCTAATATGCTGAAGATTAACTATATAACTACGATGAATTTTAAAGAAGCTCTCTGGCAGTCTTTCTTCAAGCTCACCAATCTTTGCATAGGATTCATATTCGCCACTACCTGTTACAACTCTAATCTTTCTTCCAATGCTTTCAATGTACAAAATATCTGAGAGACTAACTAAATTTGTGTTGCCATTTATCTTTAGTTCCAGCTTACAAGTTGAATCTGTCTTTCCCTGTGCTTCAACTTCTGTCTGTGCTTGTAATAAAACTTCTTTGAGAATATTTGACTTAAGAGGCTTAACTAGGTACCAAAATGCCCTGACAGAAAAGGCTTCAGGCATTCTTTCAGCGAGAGCAGTAACAAATACTATTAATGGCAAAGAATTATGCCCATTGCCTTCTGCTAAAGTTTCTTGGCGCATTTCCTTTATAAAATGCATTCCGTCTGTCTCTTTGCCAAGGTCTATATCCATAAATAGCAAGTCGACTGCATGAGTCTTTATATAAGCCTGTAATGTGATAATGTCCTGAAAACATTTAATTTCAACATCTGGCAGTATGCTTTTTGTCACGGCTTCAAGCCTATCACAAGCTGTTTTTGAATCATCACATATTACAATCTTCATCTATTTCCCACCCCAAAGTCTTTTAAATCAGTATAAATCTATTTAATAATATTATTACTCTATATGTAATGAAAGGTCAAAAAAATGTAATGAGAGGACACCAGGCCCTCTCATAATAAACAATATTAATTTCCAGCTCCATCTCCAGTAGCGCCACCACCATTAGCAATCATCATAAAAAATTCTGCTGCAGCACTGATTTCGCCACCTAAATAACTACTGTCGTCTAAGGTATTATTTGCACCTTTAGAACCAAAAATTGCAGCTGTATCAGTTACTGTAATTCTACCGACATTTTTCTTCATGGCAGCTTCGCGCTCATTATATCGCTTCTCGTAGTATTTTGCCATTTGCTCCATCAACATATCATGACGCTTTTGACGTTTTTCCCACCAGCTATCATCATCTTTTCCATCGCCATAATTCATAGGATAACTTTCACCATGATGTTCCTCTATGGATGCCCCGAAATGCTCACTGTGATAATTTCCTTGAGCACCAAATGGAAAGTGAACCGACCTGTCAATCTTAAAATATCCAAGTACCCAGGCTTCATACTTCGGATCTGACTTCATTTGCTTATAGCCGTCCTCAGTTATATTCAAGTACTCTACATCATTTAACTGGCTGGAATCATAAGGAATTTTTGAAATAACATCATTTATTAGTTCTTTGTATTCCTCCAAGGTTAAGTCATCTGGATTATAGTTTTTACCAAGATATTGTTTGATTACATTGTTTCCAGCAGTAACCATTTTCTCAACATCAGCTTTTCTATCTGGATGCTTAGAAATATATTTATCCACTGTACTCTGTTCAGGTTGTATTCTTTTCTTGCCAGACGTTTTTGCTGCTTCGACTTTCGACAATGTTTCTGAAAAGCTAGATGCTTCATTCAATTTTGTGTAGCTCCTCATTCCAGTTATAAAAGTATTAGTGTAACTTAAAAGAGCTTGCTGTACTGACATTCCATACATAGCTTTTTCCTCCTAGAATAGTAGATTACTCCAGTTATTATTAAAACTCGACATCATCTCAATCTGGCTAATTCTCATTTTTTCGTAATATTTATTATTTAAATCTTGTTGAAGCTTCTTGCTTTGATACAACCTTGCTTCATATACTTCATCCCAATAATCTTTATTCTTTCTATTCTTCTTAAGTTGTTCTTCTAAAGTCCAATCTGGGTCAGGTTGTAAATCTGCTTGAGGTGCTTTTGTTTTAATAGCGCCTGAACCTGATGAAGCTGTTTCATACATAGAACGAGCGGTTCTTGCTGAGCCTGTATAAACCTTAGAATATCCAGCGCCTTTGTGTTCCTCTATTGATGCACCAAAATTCTCTATACAATATGCTCCTTTATCACCCATGCCAAAAAATGGATTTTTTACAGCTCTATTTTCGACAGTATATCCTAGCACCCAGGCTTCATATTTAGGATCTTTTTTCATCTGTTCCCAGCCTTCTTCTGAAATATAAACTGTTTCTTCATCATAGGGATGCGATGCATCAAATGGAGTTTTGCCAATGATATCTGAAATATAACTTTTATATTCATCCATTGTCATAGAATCAACATCTACATTCTTAGCACCATACATTTCTCTAGCCTTTATTCCAGAATCTACCATGCTGTTCACGCTTTCCTTCCATTCTGGATGTTTTTTTAATGATTCATCAACGCTGCTGGTTGCAACTGAACTTCTTGTTGACCCAACATTTTTAGTCTCCGCAGTCGAGCTAAGCTCATCAGTTTTATTAGCAGCACTTTTCATTTTCTCTAAATAGGCCATATTGCTAGACAGCTTGCTTTTATCAACCTTACCAGTGTTTTGCCTATTATCGTAATTGTAAAGTGCCTTATAAACGCTTGCTGAAATATTGGAATCAAAACTTATACTCATGAAAACACCCCTCTCGTACCCATAAAAGAAAGCATTGCTTCAAAAAAACTTTCATTCCATTGAAACAATGCTTAAACTTCCTTGCTATTAAATTTATCGTGAGAGTAGAGTAACACTTTTATAGATATGTAACCAGTGGTAAGTTATTTGTAATGAGTAGGTAATCCAGTGTTATTCTAGAACTACTTTATATACATTAGGTAGGATGGCTGGCAACACCTCTTCAACACTACCGTCGAACCAAACTCTTACAGTGTCACCTTCTGAAAATTCGCTTTCTAAAGTTGTGCTGTCAACTACATAATCACCTTCCGAAAGTGATTTAAACATATCATCCATTTCTACAAAGGTAACTAACAAATGTCCATCATTTCTAACTTCTTTGATAGTCGCAGTAAAATTCGCAACTTCCGAAGGAATGGATGTATCAGTGGATTTTGAATCTCTAAAAATAAGACTCTCTCCATCAATATCAACCATAATTTGCCCTTCAGAACTATACTGATAATCATAGCCAGAACCAAAATTAGATTGGTCGTTTTCAGTAGGAGTTTCTGAGGAATTGACAGAAGTTGAAATCTTCCCATCCATGGTGCCACAACCAACAGCCGAGCAAACATATCCAGTATTCTTATAAACAACATCATTTACCATGACTAGCATAGGTGCTTCTGATGTACAGCTTTCTTCTGTGACAATATTATTCCAATCGTAGTCAGAGGCTATATCGTCTGGAATGTCGTCAACATTTTGTTCGCGGTAGAGCATTGGTACATCCATTTCGCCTGACTCATAGTATTCAATTATCCATTCATCAGCACTGAAATCCTTGTATTCGTAGATTTTATCCTTTGAATCAGCGCCCACAATTCCAATCTGATTACCGCAATCAGCAGGTGAGACTGATGTAAATGGAACAAAGATCTTATCGTCTATCAGCAAAGTTTGAAAGCCTTCAGCCTCACTTATAGTATAACTTGAAAAATTTCCATTGGCAGTCTTTTCGCAAGCTGATGTACAAAGACATACCATGATTGCAAATAATAAAAATTTGATTTTTCTCATGTAGTATTTCCCCTCATTTACATTATGAATTCATGTTATCATTCCTGAATACTAAATACAATTACCTGAAAAAAGGCACACTACTGGTATTGTAGTGTACCCTAATTCATTTTTTAATTACATCTTTCAGTTCATCTGTCAATCAGAACTGTACCACTTTCCTAAAAGTCCAAGTGGTTAACAAAATCATATTGTTGCGTTTTAAATAATTACATCAGTATCAATGGCGGAAGATAAATATATAGTTTCAGCAACCATTCCTGACTCATATATTTTTGAAAGGGCAGGCCTATTTATAGAATTTGCATTTCCAAAGCTTTAGATGGTAGGTTCTGCATTCCTACGGAATTATAAAATCCCTGCACAACCTGCATATTAATTGGATTAATCATTTGGCGCCTCCTCCTCATTCAATACAAAAAGCCAAGACTCATATTATATTCATCCATGAATCTTGGCTTACAGTTCTTATATTAAATTTCGGAAGCATTGACAATGCTATAAAGCTACATGCTATCAATGGACAGTTCCATGTAATGAATAGACTTAATACATCATAAACCCATTAGCATTATATGTTCCAGAACGCATTGATAAAGCTTTATTTATGATTGAATCCATCGAATTGGCACTACTGATAAGTTCTCTTCTGTATAATGAACCGTTACCTAACAGTGCTTTTATATCTTCCTGATTAGCTGCGTTCAATTTTTCTTGATCAACTGAGAGCTTTTTATCAGTGTTAATTGTAATGCCAATCTTTTCAAAAGAAGCTGCATTTTCCTTGAATGTATCAGTGAATTCAGTCTTAAAGTTCTTATTTAATGCACCACCGCAACTATCCAAATTAGAAATAGTGCTATTGTAGGCTGCAACAAAATTAGTTACTCCTTTAATGAGCTTAGATTTATCATATTCTTTACCACTTTCAGCGGTATATAAATCTTTATCATCAAGCTTCTCTAGTGCATCCAAAAGATTATTGGTCGCATTATCCACATTTTTGTATTTTGTATTATTTTTCGTGGTGCCAATACCTAATGATTCCATTTTCTGCTGATATTTAATCTCATTGTTTGAAATTAGCTGATTTATTAGAGGATTTCCCGATTTACTTTTGTTGAGCATAGAAAGCATGCTCTGATTACACTGATAGTATTCATAAGAATTGTTTATTGAACTCATCTAATTCGCCTCCTATAACTTTTTCTATTTGATGTTTCGACAAATCCTCTAAGCCAAATAATCTCCGTGTAATGAAATGCACTAAAATTGTATTGAATAGCGTAAATGAAAGACTATCCCTTAACCGTCGCCTCGCTAATCACTTCCTTTGATTCACTTTCCTTTGACTTATAATAATTGTCAAATAGCGAATCCGCAGCATCCATGGTTTGTTGGCAAATAGAAGGTAGTTTTCTTCCCCAAGACTTACCTGCTAAACCAAATCCTTTATGCATTGCCTTTTGCATTTCATGCATTTTTTCTACATCATCACCAGCTAATGCGCTAGCAAAATCAAAAAGTCTCTGTGATGTTTGTTTTACGCCCCAATAACCATCTTCTCCAATATCAGCCTGAGCTTTGGCCTTTGTGGCAGCATCAACTTTGAAATTGCCGCCAGCTAACATTCGCCAAAAGCTGTCATCATTTGCTTTTCCAAATGTTCCAACTTGTCCTGAAAGAGTCTTATTAACTAATTCAAGCATCTGCTGCTTCTGCTTTTCCATATTATCCTTTAATTGTTGTACTAGGGCAGCGCGGTCCTCTTTGCTCATCTTATTGATTTTGTATGAACCCGTTTCAGTTTTATCACCCTTTTCGTATGTAACCCCTTCATCATTCGATTTTTTATTTATACTGTTTATTCTTACTGGTGTTTCTGTATTTTCAATATTACTAGGTTCATTTGAAGTTAAAGCTGTAGGTGTTACATTTGAAATTCCATTTATATCCATACCCATAATAAATACCTCCATCCAAAACTATTCTTTGAAGTCATAGGTTTTTGATTTTCATCAGAAAATCAAAAACCGGACATAGACCAATATTTTCAGAATGAAAATATTGCCTGGCAAAGCCAGGTTCAGGTGTGATTTTCCTTAAGTATCACACCTGAAGTCATACTTACTTTTTACTAAGTCATTTAGAGAATTAGAATAGCGTCCTTGTTTGTTATAAGAGCTTCCTACACCAGCAGCATTCGCAATTGAATTTCCCTTATTCATTAACTGTGAAGCATATGAATTATGGCCAGTGAATAGCGATTTTAGGGCTCCTATATCAGCCTTTTTTAACTGGTCCACATCTAACGAAAGCTTATTTCCCTTTCCAATATAAATTCCTACTTTGTTAAGAGTTTTCTAGTGTGCAGAAGTTGTTTTTGTCATCCACGCACCATTTCGTAAAACGCTTTTAGTGTTGGAATTACCTGCAGCTTCAACAGTACTGTTATAGTCTTCAATAAATGCATTTAAAGCCTTCTCAATATCGGTCCAGTTATAATCTGATTTATTTTTTTCTTCTCCTGTTAATTCATCTTTTTCTGTAATTGTTTTCTGTTCCCACAAGGATGCACTCATGAGCCTTTCAGAAGATTTGGATAAAGCACTTGCTGCTTCAGCCATTGCTGTTAACTTAGCCGAAGAGTCTTTTCCAGCGTTGGCTTTCTGGGCTTTGTCCTGTGCATAATAAGCCTTCATTAGCTTTCCGTAAGTTCCACTTTTGATGAGTGAATAGTCGGATAGACTAAATGATCCACTTGAAACTTTAGGCGCTGATGCACTTAACCCATCTAAGAAATCATTTGAATAGTTTTGATTGTTCACGTTGTAGTTCTCATCGAAATACTTGTGATTTGATACATAGTCGCTAATCCTTGCCATAATAATCGACCTCCTTGTCTATAACCCAATCCTTTTAAATACGATAATCAAATGGTATATAATTCACAGGAATCCTCTTTTCCTGTTCAAGTTTTTCTAACTCTTCTTCAGTCAGCATCATCTGATTCAACTCATCCTCGGATAGTATCTCTTCTGATGATTGCTGTAAGTCTTCAACCATTTCCTCAGTAACTTCTTCAACTGCATCTGTAAGATTATCCATTAATTCGTCAAGCATTCCGTCATTCTCAACGCCAGTTGCTTCTTCAATCATATCTTCACGACGCTCTTCAGGCGTCTTAGGTTCATTCTTTTCAGCAGCTTCAGCAATCTTTTCTGCGAGTTCCTGAGCCTCATCAAATACATGGAACATTTGAGCATTGTTGTATTCCATTTTTGCTGCTGCAATCTGATCCTCATATCCATGAAACATAGCAAGCTTTTTGGCGATTTCATCAATTGTGTCCGCTTTCATATTTTTCAGATTTTCTTTTTGCTGCTCAAAGAATGCTATTTTATTGTCCCTCTCTGCTTGTCTATTTAATCTATCTTGCGTACTTTTTAATCCAAGATTACCTAATAAATCTATGCCCTGTAACTTTATATTCATAGGCAAATCCTCCTAGAATGATTTACAACAACTCATCAATATTATTACCAACAGGGTTATCTGGATTAATCTCAACTCCCTCTGGAATTGAGTTGTCTACAGTAGCTTCATGCGGTTCTTTATTTGAATTAGTTGATTTATCTGCAATTTCATAATTATTATTTTCAGCAGCCTTATCTAATTCTTTATCTGCTCGATTTAATACTTCTAGCTGATCTGATTCTATATCCCTATTTCTAGATTCAATATCAGCAAGTTGTTCCTGTTTCTTTTCTACATCTTTGCCTCTGGCAGAATCTAGTTTGATTTCTGTTTCAAGAATACCTGCTTCGCCTTTCAGATTGGCCTTAACAGCGCCACCTGCTTCCACTTGATTTATAGCACTATCTGCTGATATAAGAGCTTTCATACTAGTTGTAGAAATGCCTTTTGCAGCTTTAGATGATTTAGCTGTTTGTTTGCCTCCAAGCATATCCTCCATAGACGAACCTTTGCTCTGTCTGTTTTCTTTCTTCTGCTCAATTTGATGTTGGCGTAATTGATTTTGCAAATCAGTTATTTGCTTTTGAATTTCTTGACGTTTTTTCATTTTTTCATCTATGGACATTTCTTTATCTTCGCCAAGAGATTGAAGTTGTTCATGGGCATTATTTATCTGCTCTTGAAGGCTTTTACTATATGAATCCATCTGTTGATTCTGGTTTATCTGAAATGTTGTTCTGGATTTATGTAATTCACTTATACTATTCATATTGATATTCATATAAACTGACCCCATACGTTAACCCTCCTTGGTATAAATTCGAAATCCTTTTCTTATAAAAAAGATAGTAGTAGCTTTCTATAATCGCTATCGACTATGAATTTTTCAATCTAAACCCATTTGATGTGGACTGCATCTAATATGATGTGAATAGCACTAAAAAAGCCTGCTGCATTTCTGCAGCAGGCACCATTCTATATTCTTATCCAACAAACATTATGTTGAGCACAAACCATAACCCATCATTTTCACTGAATTGCTTAATTTCAATATCACCATTGTATTTTCTGGCAATCTCCCTTATGTTACGTACACCAAATCCATGGCCATCGTCATTCTTTATTGAAATAGGAATACCTTCTTCATCAATCTGAGCCTTTTTATCAGACTTATTCTTAATGCTAATAATGTAAACATTTTCTCGTTCAACAGATGTTATCTCTACATATGGCTCATTAACACTAAGTGAGGCTTCATAGGCATTTTGTATGGCATTTGTAAGAACCACACACATTTCAAATGGATTAACAGCTACATTACTTGGATATTTTAAGGATGTCTTTAGTGTTATGCCATTATCAGCAAACCTATCTACAAACTCTGATATTGCAATATCAGTTACGGCATTTCCGGTTTTAGCTGATGGAACTATATTCTTATATGTCTCTTCCCAATTACCAAGGTAATCCCTTAGTTCCTGATACTTTTCTGTCTCCAAAAGACCTTTCATTACAGCCATATGATTGCCTGTATCATGACGTAAGGCTCTCATCTGTTGATATACAGTCTCAATTTGACCTACATACTTTTTGCTATCTTCGATCTGTTTAGCCAACACACGATTAGCATATTCTATTTCCTTGTTAGCCTTTATGCTCTGATAAAAGTAAAGTGTAACACAAAGCGTTAAATAAGCCATTATGCAAAACAGTATGCGATACATATTGCCTGGAATATTAGCCTTGATGCTTCCGTTTTCAATGCCATCAAACCATAGCATATAGTACGAATAAATAATTCGTGTAGCAAGGAAGATGCTTATACATGGAATTAATAACATAATCAGTTCCTTCCAAGATAGGTCTTCTTGCTTATTTTTATATGTTTTTAGAAGCAGCTTGATAGAGAAGAAGAGTAGCAATAAAGCTAATCCATACTCGACAATCGTTGATACAACATATTCAGCTACTATTGCAGGGATGCTTTCTCTAAATAATTTAAAGTTAAAAACAAAATCTCTTTCATAAAAACCAAGCTCAGTGAATATTTCCAAGCTTAACCATCTAATGATAAAAAAGCTAACACATAGAAATATTTTCTGCATAAGATTTCTTTTTTCATCTAAATAGAAAAGAATCACACCAACAAAAAACAATGAAAGAATCGAGATTATCAGTCTTATTCCATTTTGGAAATCAACATGCCTTAGTATACAGTCTGTAATCCATTCGAAAACTACTGCATAATAAACTGACTTCATATTTTTTACAAACGGCCTGAGCCAATATATAAATAACACAGAAGTAATTATGCAATATATCTCGATTACAGTATTCATAAAATAATTAAAGAATGCATCAGACACCATCATCACAATCCTCTTGTATTAAATGATAAATAAGCTCTTACCAAATCTTGATACTTGCCTCGGGCAACAGGTATTTCTTCGCCAGCCACTTTTACGATTTTGGAATTATAAGATTGAATTGCTGAAAGATTAATCAGATATGCCCTATGAACCCTAAAAAAATCATTTTCAACAGTATTCTCTAAATCTGTCATTCGTCCATAGTATTCAATCTCATCATTATCCCTCATGTGAAGCACAATTCTACGGTTAAATACCTCAGCAAATGCAATTTCTGATATAGAAACACTTCGTCTTAATCCATTGGCTTTGATTATAAATGACTTATTATCAGGCACTACTGGCGTTACTCTAGTTTGTCTATGTATTATTTCTTCAACGGCTGCATGCAACACCTCGTTTAACTTATTTTTATCAATGGGTTTAACAAGATAATTAAAAGCTCTCACATCGAAGGCATTAAAAACATATTCCTCCAAAGCAGTAACAAAGATAATCACTGCATCACTTCCATTAGCGCGGACTTGCTTAGCGAGCTCCATGCCATCAATTCCAGGCATCTGTATATCTAGAAACAGAATGTCAGGATTATATGCTGCTTCCAACAAGTTCTCAGCAGATTCATAGCATTTAACAATGGCATCTGTAATCTCATCAGAAATGCTTTTTGCTATGAAATCTCTTATATATTTTTCATCATCACATATTGCAATTTTCATTTCTACCCCCACTGTATATACGAATATTATAGCTGATTTTACGATATATATACCTTGCCTATTGCGTGAAACGCAGTTTTTTTGTTGTCAAATGAATGTTTCATACAAAAAAAGTGGCCTAGCAATGCTAGACCACTTTTTAACTATGCCGGCTGCGGGACTTGAACCCGCACGATGTTGCCACCAACAGATTTTGAGTCTGCCTCGTCTGCCAATTCCGACAAGCCGGCGTCCGCAGACTAGTATACTAAATCTTGTCTGCGTTTTCAATATTATTTTAGGATTATTTTCCCAAAAATTTCTTTATTTTAGGATGCCGTCAACAATGCCCAGATTATCAAATGTAGCCAGGTAATCTTTGATTGTTTCAGGGCGACGAATGAGCTTAAATGAACCATCTTCCTTAAGTAAAACTTCTGCGCTCTTAAGCTTGCCATTGTAATTGTATCCCATTGAATATCCGTGTGCACCTGTGTCATGAATAAATAAGATATCACCATCGTCAATCTTAGGAAGCTGTCTGTCCACTGCAAACTTATCGCAGTTCTCACATAGGGAACCTGTGATGTCATAAACATGGTCCTCTGGAGCATTTTCCTTGCCAAGAACTGTAACGTGATGGTATGAACCATAAACAGCTGGGCGCATCAAATCTACAGCGCAGGCATCAACACCAATGTATTCCTTATAAGTGTGTTTTTCATGGATGGCTGTTGTAACAAGTCCACCATATGGTCCTGTCATAAATCGTCCCATCTCTGTAAGAATAGCTACATTACCTAATCCTGCTGGAACTAAAATTTCATCAAAAGCCTTGTGAACACCTTCCCCGATAACAGCAATATCATTGGCCTTCTGATCTGGGCGATACGCAATACCTACACCGCCTGAAAGATTTACAAATGAAATCTCTATTCCTGTCTTTTCCTTAAGCTCTACAATAAGCTCAAACAAAGTTCTTGCAAGAGTTGGATAATAATCATTGGTAACAGTGTTTGATACTAAGAATGCATGGATGCCAAATTCCTCAACGCCCTTACTTTTAAGCACCTGGTAAGCCTCAAAGATTTGTTCCTTGGTCATGCCGTATTTGCTGTCACCCGGGTTATCCATGATTCCGTTAGATAGCTCGTATACTCCACCCGGGTTGAATCTACAGCACATCTTTTTAGGAAAATGACCTACTGATTTTTCATAGAAGTCAATATGTGTGAAATCATCAAGATTTACAATAACACCTAAATCATCTGCATACTTAAATTCGCTTGCAGGGGTATCATTAGATGAAAACATAATGTCATCCTTTTTGAAACCAAGCTCGTCGCTTAGAGCAAGCTCTACATAAGATGCACAGTCAACACCACATCCCTCTTCCTGCAAAATCTTAAGAAGAAAAGGATTTGGATTTGCCTTTACTGCGAAATACTCCTTAAAGCCCTTATTCCAACTGAAAGCCTTATTAACAGCTCTGGCGTTTTCTCTGATTCCCTTTTCATCATAAATGTTAAAAGGTGTAGGGATAGTCTTTGTGATTTCTTCGATTTGGTTCTTTGTTACAAATGGGGTTTTCATAAATAATTCATCTCCGCTAATGTGTTTCTTAGTGCAGCATATTCGTCAGTTTCAGGCATATCCTTTAGCAGAGTTTTTAAATCAGCTTCAATTTCTGCTTTGGAGGCAGTACGAGAAATATAGTTAGTATAAGGAACGTCTGCGCCTCTTTCCATGATGGCCTTAACGTTTTTTACATAGCTTAATGTCTCGCCGTATGGTGGAACACCACCGTACATATCAACAGCACTGCTGCCAGCATTATAGGCAGCCAAAGCCTTGTCCAAGTCGCCATTATATTCCTTCAGCTTCTGAGAGATATAATCGGCACCTGCCATAATATTCTCATACGCGTCGAATGGATGTGTAAGCTTTAGCTCATTTGCAGTGGCTGGCATTATCTGCATAATGCCCATGGCGCCAGTATTGCTGACAGCATTTGGATTAAATCCAGATTCCTGCTCTGCAATAGCAGTAAGCAAATCATAGCTAACACCGTACTTTTGGCTGGCCTCTATAAAGATATCCTTATAAGAGGTGGCTGTTTTGATATTATCTGCTACAGTTTTTTGATTCAATGCCTTTACAAATGCCTTGCTAGTTGCATTTGTATTACTAGTAGAAGTTTCCTTACTTGGACCCTCGATTATTTCCTCGTAGGTAACCACTTGATCCATAGATGCTACCGAAATTTTCATACTCAATCCCTCATAAAATGACTGTCAACTCTTGACATCGCTACCCAACTTTGATATGCTTTTTCTTGCTGAATAGCAAGCTGGTGTGGCTCAGAGGTAGAGCACTTCCTTGGTAAGGAAGGGGTCACGGGTTCAATTCCCGTCACCAGCTTTTTTTAGTACCTAAAATCACCTTTACACCAACCATTTTTATTTGGTTATACTTTAGCATAATAAAGTGCCGATGTAAACTGATTTTGTGCAATTGATTTTATTTTTAGGAGGCAACCATGGATACAGAAAAATACGTAGACTACATTGTAAAACAAACAGAAGATATTCTCGCAATCGACAGCCCTACAGGCTTTACAGCAAATGCTGCTAAGCATCTTATGGCTGAGTACGAAAAGCTTGGATTTAAGCCAGAGCTTACTACAAAGGGTGGCGTACTTGTTGATTTAGGCGGAAGTGATACAGATGATGCTATTCTTATTGAGGCTCACATGGATACACTTGGTGGCATGGTTAGCAAGATTAAAGCTAATGGAAATCTTGAGATTACACCACTTGGCGGTTTCAACCCTAACAATGGTGAATCTGAAAATTGCCGAATATATACTCGTGATGGTTCTGTTTACGAAGGCACTCTTCAACTTAACAACGCATCTGTACATGTTAATGACGATTATTCTTCTACTACTAGAGAATTTAATTGCATGGAAGTAGTTATAGATGAGGAAGTATCTAGTGCCGACGACACTAAGAAGCTTGGCATTATGATTGGTGATATTGTTGCCTTCGAGCCTCGCACAAGAGTTACTAAATCAGGCTACATCAAGAGCCGTTTCTTAGATGACAAGCTTTCTGTAGGTATTCTTCTTGGTCAGGCTAAATACATTGCTGACAACAAAATTACAACAGATAGAAAAATTTACCACCACATCACTGTTTACGAAGAGGTAGGTCATGGTGCCTGTGGCACAGTTCCTGCTGGAGTTACAGAAATCCTTTCTGTAGATATGGGATGTATTGGCGAAGGCCTTGATTGTAAGGAAACACAGGTCAGCATCTGTGCTAAGGATTCTGCTGGCCCTTACAACTATGATGTTGTAACAAACCTTATCAATACTGCAAAGGCTAACGATATTGATTTTGCCGTGGATGTATATCCTCACTACGGCTCTGATGCTGATGCTGCACTTAGGGCAGGATATGATGTAAAGCACGGCCTCATCGGTGCAGGCGTATACGCCAGCCATGGCTACGAGCGTTCTCACAAGAAGGGTGCTGAAAACACCTTCCGTTTACTTATTAATTATGTGAAGTAAGTTCTTAGAAGCTTTTAGTTGTAGCTCCTATTGTTAATTATTCCTTGATAAACCAGCTGTATTTTCAGCTCTTAATTAATTTCCTTGAAAATATAAGTGTTATTTATATATTTATAAAAAACACTTATCACTCACGAAAAAAAGTTAAGTGTAAACAGGCTTTTATCCTGAAAAGCTTACTATTTTTGGGGGCAATTAAGTGGTATATATGTGTTCTACAATTACACTTACAAAATATATAAGTGTTATTATATATCCATCAATAACCACTTAAATTATCCTTGAAAAAGTGCGTTTATTTCAGCTTTTGCCAAAAAACACTTAACTTTTTAAAACGGGTGGTAAGTGTTTTTCTTCTATAATCATATTCGACTTAACAATCCTAGCAATAGTTTAGTGTTTCATTATTTTTTGCAAATCCACTTACATATCCAAATCTCAAATGCTAGGTGGATTTCAAAAAAATCTTTTTCCACTTAACAATAAGTCATGACCTCATAGCCTCACAATCTCAAGCTATCCAAAAACACTTCCTGGAACTCAGGCTTCTCATTAAGAATCACCACCTTAGCGTGATCCTTAATTTCCTGAAGGGCTTCCTCGTCCCCCTCCATCACGAACTTCTTGGCGCCAAGTAGGGATGTGTTTCCTACTGCTTCAAATTTTGGTAGTAGCTCACTTGGGAATATGCCTATACCTGCAGCGGACCAGACACCGATTGTAGCGCCCAAACCACCTGATACAAATAGATGGTCAATATCATCCATCCGTATGCCAGCTTCCTTTATAAGCAGCGTAATGGCAGAATAAATGGCAGCCTTAGCTAACAGTACCTGCTGAATATCCTCTCCCTGCACAACTACATTTTCTGCTACAGGGTAGCCAGTGGCACTATATTCGTCTATAAAAAGCCCACCTTCATCGATTATGTTGTTACGCCTTAGCTCATGAATTAAATCGATTACACCACTACCGCACAAGCCTATTGGTGCCTCACCACCTATTGTGGTATAGCTACATTTGCCGTGATTAATGCTTAAGTGATTGATGGCACCTCTAACTGCTGCAACACCACAGCTTAGGCTGGCGCCCTCCAAGGCTGGCCCGGCAGATGCTGATGTACAATAATATGTCGTTCCATCATACAATACTAGCTCAGCGTTAGTTCCCATATCTACCAGTAGATATGTCCCCCTATCCTTTAGATAATAAAGGCCTGAGACTATATCTCCTCCAACAAAAGCACTAATACTTGGCATGAAGAATATATTTCTTCTATCCTTCACAAACTTAACGCTATCAAGAGTGTATGGCACAAATGGGTACTTTGCAAAGCCATCCACTACCATGCCAAGAAACAGATGGGTCATTATGGCATTGCCACTAAATACTATTTTGTGCATCAAAAAATCAGGGCCAATTAACTCCTTGCCCATTTTTATCAAATCGTTTCTTACTGTATTTTTTAAATCCTCACCATTTCCATCCATTGCAGCCTTAACTCGGCTCATAACATCTGCACCGTATTTAAGCTGAGAATTAGTACAGTTTCTCTGGCGAAGAAGCTTACCTGTGTCTAAATCTATGATAGCTGTAGCGATGGTGGTAGTGCCAATATCCACCGCAATACCGATATTTTTCTTTTCAAGATCTTCATCCTCTGTCACCTCGTCAACTAATACCGAAGTGATTTCAGATGCAAGTGAAGAAGGGACTTCTATTTTGCAGTCCCTAGTGATAGTACATTTGCAGCCTAATCTATATCCTGCTCTCATCTCGGAAAAATCCAAAGCACGCTCATCATAAGATGTCATAGGCGGCATACCATATACGAATTTAATAACACAGCTAAGGCACTTGCCTATACCACCGCATGGACGATAGAAGCTAAGTCCCAGCTGATTCATTGCTTCAACGAAGCTGATTGGTTCATCCGACAAAAGGACATATTCCTTCTGTGGATTGGCACCATCAATAACAATTTTAATTTCCATGGCCTCTGTCATATTCCTCTAACGAATGTAAATCCATTTTGAACTCACCTTCATTATCTACCAAAATTGTCATATAAGTGTGTTCTCGACTATTTTGTCTTGGATAAGCAATACTTCCAGGATTTGCGATGATTAAATCTTCATAGTGATCTATAGTTGGTACGTGTGTGTGACCATAGAGAACAACGTCACAACCCTTTCTGTGTGCAGCATCAGCTATTCTGTCATATCCATAATTAACGCCATATCCATGTCCATGGGTAAGAAGAATTACATGCTTTCCTACCTCTAGCACTATATCACCTGGAAGATTAGTGCCCCAATCGCAGTTACCACATACACATTCTGCTGGAGCCTCCGACATCATCCATAGATTATCCTCTACACCCTGACCATCCCCAAGATGGTATATCCTATCAGGCTTTTCTATTTCTATAGCATCTCTAAGATTTTCCGATTTGCCATGAGTATCACTAACAACTAATATTTTCATGATTAACTATTTCTTCCTTTATCATTCTAAGTGCTTTACCTCTGTGACTGATAGCATTCTTTTCCTCTGGGCTGATGCTGGCCGTGCTTACATCCTTATCCCATAGATAAAAAATAGGGTCATAGCCAAATCCATTTGTTCCCATTGGCTCGTAGCCTATATAGCCCTCTATGGTGCCTCGCACACATGCTTCCTTTCCATCTGGAAATACAGCTGAAACAGCACACACGAATCTGGCACTTCTATTCTCTTTTTCAACTCCATCCAATCTTTCGATTAGATTTGCATTCTTTATATCGTAGGATGTATCTTCACCCATATATCTTGCAGAATATATGCCTGGTTCTTTATTAAGAGCATCTATCTCTAATCCACTATCATCCGCAAGAA
>JAGBJE010000117.1 GCA_017934625.1 Pseudobutyrivibrio sp.
GAAGAACAGTTAGCAGATGCTATTGCGCCTCTTATTACAGGAAACATTAGCAAGGTACTTTCTGTTGGCACTAAAGCAGCTTTAACAGGTCCTATAGAGCGAAATGATATAAGCACTGTAATGAAACACTTAGATACCTTTAAAGGAATTGATAAAGATATCTACAAAGTGCTTTCTAAAAAGACCTGCGATATTGCTAAATTAAAGCATCCTGAAACTGACTATAAAGCCTTGGAACAATTACTAAACTCGTAAATGGAGGACGAATAATTTATGAAAAACACAGTAACTACCCTTCAAGCTATGAAAGCTAAGGGAGAAAAAATCAGCATGCTCACATGCTACGATTACACAACAGCTTGCCTTATGGAAGAAGCAGGCATCAACGCTATCTTAATCGGTGATTCACTTGGAATGACAATGATGGGCTACAGCGACACACTTCCTGTAACAGTAGATGACATTATTCATCATTGCGCTTCTGTTTCACGCGGCCTTAAGGACACATTCCTTGTAGCAGATATGCCTTTTATGTCTTATCAGACAAGCGTGGAAGATGCAGTTAGAAATGCAGGCCGTCTTATCAAAGAAGGTCACGCTCAGGCAGTTAAGCTAGAAGGTGGCGCCACAGTAGTTGAGCAGATTAAGGCTATCACAAAGGCTGATATTCCTGTAGTTGCACACATTGGTCTTACACCTCAGTCTATCAATGCTTTTGGTGGATTTAAGGTACAGGGTAAGAACGTAGAACGTGCTATTCAAATCCTAGAGGATGCAAAAGCTGTTGAGGCTGCCGGCGCATTTATGGTCACACTTGAGTGCGTTCCTGAGGAGCTTGCAACTCTTATTTCAAGGGAGCTTTCTATTCCAACAATCGGTATCGGTGCTGGCAATGGCTGTGATGGTCAGGTTCTTGTATATCAGGATATGCTTGGAATGTTCTCAGGATTTAAGCCTAAGTTTGTAAAGCATTTTGCGAACATTGGTGAAGAAATGAAGAAGGCATTCAAGACTTATGATGCTGAGGTTAAGTCAAAGGCTTTCCCTGCTGCAGAGCACAATTTTGCTATTGATTCAGAAGTAATGGCAGAGGTAGAAAAGCACATTAATACAACAGAGTTTACAGTAAACCTTGATTCTGACAAGGTGTTAGCATAGATTGGAGAATAATATGATTAGAGCAACAAAAATTGATGAAGTAAAAGCCAACGTTAGGGAATGGAAAAAGGCTGGTCTTACAATCGGTCTTGTTCCAACCATGGGATATTTACATGAAGGGCACGCAAGCCTTATTGAGCGTGCACGCAGGGAGTGCGACAAAGTTATCGTTTCAGATTTTGTAAATCCAATCCAGTTTGGACCAAAGGAAGATCTTGCCACCTACCCTAGAGATTTCGAGGCAGATTGCAGGCTTTGCGAAGGTCTTGGCGCAGATTTGATTTTTCATCCTGAACCAGATGAGATGTATCTTGATGGTTTCCATTCTTACGTTGGTGTGGATACTTTATCCACAGAGCTTTGCGGCAAGAGCCGTCCTATCCACTTCAATGGTGTTTGCACTGTTGTTAGCAAACTTTTCAACATCACTGAGGCTGACAAGGCTTACTTTGGTGAGAAGGATGCCCAGCAGCTTGCTATCGTAAAGCGCATGGTTCGCGACCTTAATTTCAACATCGAAATCGTTGGTTGCCCTATCATCCGCGAAGAGGACGGCCTTGCAAAGAGCTCACGTAACACATACTTAAATGAGGATGAGCGTAAGAAAGCTCTTATTATTCATCAGGCTCTCACCAAGGGCGAGCAGATGGTTCGCTCAGGTGAGAAGGATGCTAACAAGGTAAAAGAAACAGTTAGAAGCATCATTGAGTCAGAGCCAATCTGCCGTGTGGATTATGTTGAAATCGTAGACTGGAACGAGCTGCAAAAGGTAGATACAATAGATGGACCTATACTTACAGCCGTAGCTGTTTACATGGATGAGAAGGTTAGATTGATTGATAATTTTATTGTTGAATAAAAGCTATTTAGAAATGAGGATATTATGAATTTAACAATGCTTAAAGGAAAGATTCACAGAGCAACTGTTACTCAGGCTGCTTTAGATTATGTGGGAAGCATCACCATTGATGAAGATTTGTTAGATGCTGCCGGTATCTTAGAATACGAGCAGGTACAGATTGTTGATGTTGAAAATGGAAACCGCTTCGAGACTTACACTATTGCGGGTGAACGTGGTAGCGGAATGATTTGCCTTAACGGCGCTGCAGCCCGCTGCGTCCAGGTCAACGACCATGTAATTATCATGTGCTATTGCAGCATAGATTCCAAGGAAGCCGCAGACCACAAGCCTAATGTAGTATTTGTAGATGATAAAAATGGAATCAGCCGTGTAACTTGCTATGAGAAGCATGGCAGGCTGGAGGATATGTAAAATCTTCCTTGTTTAAATCAAGCCCCTAGCGACATAGGGGCTTTTCATTTTGCATTCTTCTTTCCCTCTTTATCGTGTCTCA
>JAGBJE010000118.1 GCA_017934625.1 Pseudobutyrivibrio sp.
AAATGTTCTTAGAGATTGTAATTACCTCACCTTTCTTGCTATCTCCAATTTTATATTCGATTAAATCTACATTATCTATTTGACTATTTCCACGAGAAACAGACCAGCCATCCTCTAAACAGCTGATTTCTTTTTTAGAATTTGTTATAGTCCATGTACTTCCGAAAGTAGCTAAAAGAATAATTATTAACATAAGCACTAACGGAAGTACGACTATTTTATTAGTGCGGATTCGATTTAATTTATCCATAACAAGGTAATTATACCTTATAACTGTGTGTTTTTTATGGATTAAAGATATCCCAAATTAGTCATTTATCAAGGCAAGAAGGCCATCCTCATCTAAAACCGTTACACCTAAAGCATTCGCTTTATCCAGCTTGCTTCCTGCCGCCTCACCAGCTACTAAATAATTAGTTTTTTTAGAAACTGAGCCAGAACACTTACCGCCATTTAACTCAATCAATTCCTGTGCTTCTTTTCGCCCCATGGTAGGAAGTGTACCTGTAATAACAAATGTAAGCCCCGAAAGCTTTTCTGTAGCGCCTTCCTTTTCTTCTTCTACCATATTCACACCAGCTTGTTTAAGTCTATTGATAATTTCAATATTAACTGGATTGTGTAAATAGTCGTAAATAGATTTAGCGCTGATTTCCCCTATATCATTTACCTGTATTAATTCTTCTTCTGTAAGCTGCATAATCTTTTCAATATCTTTAAACTGAGCTAAAAGAGTCTTAGCAGCTGCCTTGCCAACATTTGGTATACCAAAGCCTGTAAAAAGCTTGCTTGCATCATTTGCTTTTGCAGCATCTATTACTCCAAGAAGCTTATCTGTATTTTTTTCTTTTCCAATTATGCCCTTTTCTACAAGCTCATCACGGTAATTCTTAAGATAGAAAACATCAGCAATATCCTTGATATATCCTTCTTGAACTAAATCCTCTACGTATACATCACCAAATCCCTTAATGTCCATCGCATCTCTTGAAACAAAATTTATAATATGTCTTACAAGCTGAGCTGGACAGCCAGGATTTGTACATTTCATATCTGCTGTGTCTGCATCTCTTGTAACTAATCCACCACATACAGGACATACATTAGGAATTTTGTAGGTAGTAACGCCTTCAGGTCTCTTAGCGTGAACCACTTCCTTTACCTTAGGAATGATTTCCCCTGATTTATATACAACTATCGTATCTCCGATACCTATATCTAAATCATCGATAAAATCCTGATTATGAAGAGTAGCGCGACTAACAGAGGTACCGCATAAACGTATTGGCTCAAATATTGCTGTAGGATTAACCCTTCCTGTTCTTCCAACGGAAAGCTCCACATCAAGAAGCTTTGTTTCTTTTTCCTCCGGTGGGTACTTATAAGCTATATGACCATTTGTATATTTAGCGCTGGTAGAAAAATCGTTTCGATAAGCAACTTGATCAATTTTAACAACAGCACCATCTATATCGAATGGAAACTCTCCTCTCAAATCTCCGATTTCATCTATTACTGAAAGAATCTCCTCTACTGTTTCGCACTTTTTATGGAATACAATAGGAATTCCGCTATTAGCTAGCTTATCCATTCCATCACAGTGACTTAGCGTGAGTTCTTCTGGCCCCTGCTGAACATTAAATACAAACATCTTAAGTCCGCGTTCCTTAGTGATGTTGGCATCAAGCTGTCTTAATGTTCCAGCAGCAAGATTTCTAGGATTGGCTGCAAGCTTTGCGCCCTTAAGCTCCTGTTCACTATTGAATCTATCAAAATCCTCATGGGACATGTAAACTTCGCCTCTTAGCTGTAGGGAATCGTAAGGCAAATCCAAATACTGCTTAACGTCAGGTATAACTAAAGCATTTGCTGTAACATCTTCTCCAACAATTCCATCTCCTCTAGTTTCCGCAAGTGTAAGCTTAAGCTTGTCTCTAGAATCCCTTTCATAACGCAAGGTCATACTAAGACCATCAATTTTTGCCTCAACAGAAAACTTGGCATCAGGATGCACAGACTTTACCTTATTTACCCAAGCTGTAACATCAGCCTTATCAAATACATCTTCAATGGAAAGCATTGGAACGTCATGGGTAACCTTAACACCTGCTTCTCTCATAGCCACTCCACCTATCTTTTGAGATGGGGAATCAGCAGTAACCCACTCAGGATGCTCCTTCTCTGCTTCCTTTAGCTTAATCATAAGTTGATCATATTCATAGTCACTAATTTCTGGTTCGTTCTGATTGTAGTAACGATCCATATGATAGTCGATTTCATCTATTAATTTTTTATAAGCATTAAACTCCATTTTACACCTCAACCAGTTAATTTTTCGACCCTTCAAGCATGGATGTAAGAACCTTTAGTTCTTCCGCTGTAACATCCCTGTAGGTATCTTCCTTCAAATCACTTAATTCAATATTCATAATTCTGACTCGTTTAAGAGTCTTTACCCTATAACCTAACATTTGACACATTCGTCTGATTTGTCTGTTCAGCCCTTGGGTAAGAACTATGTTAAATTCATACTTAGATAGCTTTTTAACCTTGCATTTTCTAGTGGTAACCTCCAGCTCATCTAAATATACTCCACCAGACATCTTCTTTATGAAATCGCCAGTTATTTCTTTATCAACAGAAACTATATATTCCTTTTCATGAGCATTAACTGCCCTCATTATCTTATTAACCAAATCTCCCTGGTTAGTAAGAAGAATAAGACCTGTACTATCCTTGTCAAGCCTTCCAATAGGATAAATACGCTCTGGATATTTAAGATGATCAATAATATTATTTTTTTCACGCTTTTCAGCTGTACATACTATTCCTGCAGGCTTGTTATATGCTATAAGAACTTCCTTCTTATTGTCATTAGAAACAAGCTTTCCCTCGTATTCCACCGTATCGGATGTCATTATTCTCTGACCCATGACAGCAGGCTTTCCATTTACAAAAACCTCACCTGCTTCAATAGCCTTATCAGCAGCTCGCCTACTGCAAACTCCAGCATCACTTAAAAACTTATTCAGTCTAATATTTTCTTCCAAATAAATCCTCCATATAAATAACACAATGGAGACCAATTACATGGTCTCCATAACGTTCAAATTTAATAAAATTACTGTAAAAGGTCTGTTCTAATATAGCCTTCCTTCTTACCATATTTAACCTTTGTCCAGCCTTCAGCATAGCTCATTACAACAGTAACCTTTTCACCTGCATATGCAACTGCCACCTTAGATGAAGATGAATCCATCTGTGAACGAATATTAATTGTTGAATCAAGTGTAATTTCTGTACCTTCTGTAAGAGCACTTGCATTTGCAGTCTCTGATGTCTGTTCTGTAGTATCATTATCAGCAGCAGAATCAAGTGTAACTGCATCCTTTGTTATGTATGCCTTTGTTCCATTGTAATCGAACTTGTAGAAGTCACCTTCCTCACCATATATTTTGATTGCAACTCCTGATTTGATTGAGCCAAGCTTTGTACTATTCTTATCTGCTGCTTCACGAACATTCGCCTTGGCATTAGTCTTTCCTGTATAAGAGTTAGCTTCTTCCTCAGCTTCTGCCTGTGCCTTAGCCTCTTCCTCAGCTGCAGCAGCTGCTTCCTCTTCTGCCTTCTTAGCTTCCTCTTCAGCCGCAGCCACCTCAGCATCATAATCTTTATGCCACTGTGCATGAGCAGCTGGAAGTGTCTCACTCATAAATGTATTAAGTGCTGAATCAGATTCGAGAGCCTTTGTGTAAGCATCCTGAATATCTGCTTCCATATCTAGCAAATCCTGCTGACGAATAAATACACTGATTAAATCAGAAACCTCTGAATCCATTTCGTATATATTATTATTTTGGTTAAATGAACCATAGGTGTTATTAATGAAAAGCTTTCCGTCCTCATTTGTTTCAACATAGAAGAAATCAAGTCCAGGCGCTGGTGTATCAATATCTGCATACTTAAGCTCAACCTCTGTAGTAACAAGATAAGAATCAGCTGTAAGTCCCTGCTTTGTATAAATCTTTATGTCATTGAAGCTGTCAATATAGGCACTATAAAACTTAATGTAGCTAATTTCCTGTTCACTGACTGGAGTAGCAATTGATGAAATAGTTTCTGTATCACCGTCTGCATAAGCAACATAATAATCATTAATGAGTGCATCTAATTCAGTGTTATTATTAGTTTTAAATTTCTTGGTGACATTAGCGCTAGTCTTTGTAGATGTCTTCTCCTCCTTAGGCTCAGAGCTGGTTCCTAGAAATAAAACCAATACCATGGCTATAAAAATACAGCCCGCCAAAAAATATCTTCTATATCTATAAATAAATTCAGCACAAAAAAGTGCTCCATTTTTAATTTTTGATTTTAAGTCTTGTAAATTCATGGATCCTCCAAATATTTGCGTTTATTTTGAATAACTGTAGACGGCCGGATTCGAACCGGCGGTCTTCGGAGTCGGAGTCCGATGCGTTATCCAACTACGCTACGCCTACTAATGTATCTGCCGAATTATTGTAACACAACTTACATTTCACATCAAATTTTCTATTGATTTTTTGGCCAAAACTTTAGTTGATAAAAGCATTAAAGTATTATAAAATAAGTTCAATTTTATATAGGAGGTTCTTGATATGAATCCATCAGGTTCCACTAGTCTTATCTGTCTGCTTGGCAGCCCTGTTTCACACAGCATTTCACCTGCCATGCATAATACTGCTTTTGATGCTCTTAAGCTGAATTATTCATATATGGCTTTTGATGTAGATAAGGCAAATCTTGAAACCGCAGTAAATGGCCTTAAATCACTTAATTGCAGAGGCTTCAATCTTACAATGCCATTAAAGACTGCTATTATCCCACTACTCGATGACATTGATGACGCTGCAAAGCTTGCCAATTCTGTCAATACTTGCGTATTTGAAAACGGCAAACTTAAAGGCTACACAACAGATGGAATAGGCTTTCTTGAATCTATGGCTGATTCAGGAATACAATACATGGATAAAACTATTACAATGCTTGGGGCTGGTGGCGCTGCAACCGCTATTGTTACTCAGGCAGCTTTAGAGGGTGTTAAAAAAATAAATATTTTAAAAAGAAAAAACGCATCCTTTTCTGCAACCGAAGATTTTGCTGATATGCTTACAAAATCAACTGAATGTGACGTTGTAGTTTATGATATATGTGATTCAAGCATTATGAAATTCTGTCTTGATGAAAGCGATATCCTAATTAATGGCACAAATGTAGGTATGGGTGATGACGATAATTCTCTGATTCCAGTTGAATTTCTTAATCCCTCACTTACTGTTTGCGACGTAATATATCATCCACCTGAGACACGCCTTCTCAAAGATGCTAAATCCGTTGGATGCAAAACAATGAATGGAAAATATATGCTTCTTTATCAGGGTGCTGCTGCCTTTAAGCTATGGACCGGTAAAGATATGCCAATAGAACAAATCAAAGCCTCATGCTTTGATAAATAGAAAGGACTAAGTTAATGAGCTTCAATTATCTAAAAAAATTACCAACCCCAGAGGAAATTAAGGAGCAACTTCCTGTTCCAAAGGATGTTCAGGAAATCAAAGCAGCCAGAGATAAAGAGGTTGCTGATATAATAACAGGCAAGGATGATAGATTTTTATGTATCATCGGCCCATGCTCAGCCGACAACGAGGATGCAGTTTGCGAATACATTGATAAGCTTGCAAGAGTTGCTGATGATATTAAGGATAAGGTACTAGTTGTTCCAAGAATATATACTAACAAGCCAAGAACAACAGGAAGTGGTTACAAGGGAATTGCATCTCAGCCAGACCCTAACGAAGCCCCTGATATGGTAGCAGGTTTGATTGCTATGCGAAAGATGCACATTCGTGCCATGACAGAAACACATCTTACAGCTGCAGATGAAATGCTTTACCCTGAAAACTGGGGTTACGTTGATGATTTATTATCTTATGTTGCAATCGGTGCCCGCTCTGTAGAGGATCAGCATCATCGTCTTACTGTATCAGGCTTTGATGTAGCATCTGGTATGAAAAATCCTACTTCAGGAGATTTTTCTGTTATGCTTAATTCTGTTTATGCAGCACAGCATCCTCACCACTTTACATTCTCAGGCTACGAGGTAAAAACAACAGGTAATCCTCTAGCCCACACTATTTTACGTGGTGCTGTATCTAAGCATGGTAACAGCACTCAAAACTATCACTATGAGGATTTAATCCGACTTCATAACATGTATGAGGAAATGGATTTAGTGAATCCTGCATGCATAATAGATGCTAACCACTCTAATTCAAATAAACAATACAAGGAACAAATTCGAATTGTTAAAGAAGTGATGCACAATCGCAATCACTCTACTGAAATTAAAAACCTTGTCAAAGGTGTAATGATAGAAAGCTATCTTGTAGAGGGCTGTCAGCCTATCTCGGACCACCAGACATACGGTCAGTCAATCACAGACCCATGCCTTGGATGGGAAGATACAAGACACCTGCTCTACACAATAGCTGAGCGAAACTAAAAGGCTTCCCCCTCTGGGGGAAGGCTATTTTCTTGCCGCATAAGCCATGATAGCTGCCACAGTCTTGGCATCCTGGAGGGTGCCGCTGTAGCACATGTCCATAAGTTCTTTAAGGTCGTAGGCTTCAATATCTATATCTTCTGCCTCATCTAGGTGCTGCTCCCCAATTTTCTCTAATTCAGTTGCAAGATATACATCTATAAATTCATCGCAAAAGGCAACCGTAGATTTAAGCGCAAGTATTTTTTCAAGCTTTCCAGCACGATATCCTGTTTCCTCTTCAAGCTCTCTGGCAGCACAAATGCTTGTGTCTTCATCCAATGAATCACGCTTACCCGCTGGAACCTCAAGGGTAAATCTATCAAGGGCATTTCTATATTGACGTACCATTAGTATCTTGCCGTCTGGACGAACTGCAAGAACGCAGGCTGCTCCCATTCTATGGCTTACGAAATCCCATTTTTCTTCTTTGCCATTAGGTAGTCTTACTGTATCCTCATAGATGTCAAGTATTGTGCCCTTATGTATTAACTCTCTCTTTACTCTTTCGATTTTTTTCATAACAAACCTCTTTTCAAAAAAAGCGGCTGGATAAACCAGCCGCAAAATTATTTACTTTGCATAATCAGTAACTCGTGATTCACGAATTACGTTTACCTTAATCTGTCCAGGATATTCTAGCTGTGATTCAATCTGCTTTGAAATATCCCTAGCCATGATGACCATATCGGCATCTGAAACCTGTTCAGGAACCACCATGATACGAATCTCTCTACCCGCTTGAATAGCAAAAGACTTTTCTACACCCTTAAAGCTGTTAGAAATTTCCTCAAGTTCTTTTAATCTGTTTGTGTAAGTTTCCATAGCCTCACGTCTTGCACCAGGTCTTGCTGCACTGATAGTATCAGCTGCCTGTACAATACAAGCTATGAGTGTTTCTGGCTCTACATCGCCATGATGTGCCTCTACAGCATTGATAACTGTCTGAGACTCCTTATACTTACGGCAAAGATCAGCGCCAAGCTGTACGTGAGTACCCTCCTGCTCTCTGTCTACTGCCTTTCCAATATCGTGCAATAAGCCTGCACGCTTTGCAACTCTAACATCAAGACCAAGCTCTGCAGCAAGTAATCCTGATAGTTGAGCAACTTCAATTGAATGCTTTAACACATTCTGTCCGTAGCTGGTTCTAAACTTCATCTTACCAAGAAGTCTAAGTAGCTCTGGATGAATTCCCTGAACACCAACCTCGAGTGCGGCTGCATCGCCTTCCTCACGGATTTGCTGCTCTACTTCCTTCTTAGCCTTCTCTACTGTCTCTTCAATTCTAGCTGGATGAATACGTCCATCTACAATAAGCTTTTCCAATGCAATACGCGCAATTTCACGTCTTACTGGATCAAATGCAGATAAAATAACTGCCTCTGGAGTATCATCAATAATAAGCTCTACGCCAGTCATAGTTTCGAGTGTACGAATGTTGCGACCCTCTCTACCAATGATACGTCCCTTCATCTCATCATTAGGAAGCTGTACAACTGAAATAGTTGTCTCTGCAACATGATCTGCTGAACACTTTTGGATAGCACTTACAACTATCTCTCTAGCCTTCTTATCAGCCTCATCCTTTGCCTGAGCTAAGCTCTCCTTAATAAGTTTTGCTGCGTCTAACTTGACGTCTTCTTCTACAGATTTTAAAAGTTGTTCTTTTGCTTGTTCGGAGGTAAGTCCTGAGATTCTCTCTAGTTCCTGCACACGCTGTTGATTAAGCTTTGCAACCTCTTCTCGCTGCTTATTAAGCTGTTGTTCCTGACGAGCGAATTCAGCCTCTCTCTTCTCCACTGCATCGAGCTTCTTATCAAGATTATCTTCTTTCTGAGATAATCTGTGCTCGCTTCTCTGAATTTCTGCTCGGCGCTCACGGATTTCTTTATCGAGATCATTCTTCTGCTTCATGGCATCTTCCTTAGCCTCAAGCATTGCTTCTCTCTTCTTAGCTTCCGCGTTCTTCACTGCTTCATCAATGATTTCACGAGCCTTAGCTTCGGCAGAATTAACCTTATTCTTGCCCTGCTTCTCATGAATCTGATTAGATACAACCAGTGTGACAACAACTGCTAAAGCGGCAACGATAACTGCTACTATAATCGTTACGCCCACAGGAGCACCTCCTTATTTAATTTTCTAATTGGAATATAAAATAAAAGCTATTATGCTCTCATTTATAAACTTCAACATAAATAGTTTAACTTTATATAAAGCGTATGTCAAGACTAGGTATACCATATATAGTGTATGTATTAACTATTTTAATACTCTATTTATACTATCCGATGAAAAGCCTCTTCCTGCCAAAAATCTGAACATCTTAGCCCGCTCCTCGTAGGTGGCATTTTCTTTGTCATAATGTTTTTTCATAATAAGCTTTTCTATTAACTCTGATTCATCGCACGTGTACTCTTCCTCAAGTACCCTATCTATCACTTCAGAGGAAATTCCTTTTCCTATAAGGTCCTGTTTAAGCCTAAGCTTACTTCTGGAGTCCTGATAAAAACGAATATGGCTCGCCGCCATTCTGGCATCATCCAGATACCCATAATCATTTATATAATCAATGGCTATATCAATGATTTCTTCTGGATATCCTCCCTCTTTAAGCTTATCTCTAAGGTTCTTTTCAGAGCGATCCTGCTTTTCAAGCAAATGCAAAGCTCTCTTCTTACAGCGAGGAATAAGGATTTCACTAACTATCTGGTTATAATCAGCTTCAGATAAGTCTGCCCCCTCTTCTATGCCATAGCTTTCATATTCTTTTTTATATAGAACAAAATCTGCCCCCCCTTGGAGACAGATTTTTGCTCTTCCCTTTGTTAATTTAACAAGAGATATAACTTCCATGATTATTCAATAACCTCTGTTGGAATATCATCCTTTTTGTCGCCACCAACAAGACCAACTTCAGATTCTTCTGTTTCTGAATAGTGGGCACGGATTGCATCAGCAATCTCCTCACATACATCTGGATTCTGCTTAAGATATGCCTTAGCATTCTCACGGCCCTGGCCAATCTTTTCTCCAAGATAAGCATACCAGGCACCTGATTTCTGTACAATATCAAGATTAGCAGCAACATCAAGAATATCGCCCTCACGAGAAATACCCTCGCCAAACATGATATCAAACTCTGCCTCTCTGAATGGAGGTGCTACCTTATTCTTAACAATCTTTGCACGTGTTCTGTTACCAATAACCTCTCCGTTTTGTTTAAGAGCCTCAATACGGCGAACATCAATACGAACTGATGCATAGAACTTAAGTGCACGACCACCTGTTGTAGTCTCAGGATTACCGAACATAACACCAACCTTCTCACGAAGCTGGTTAATGAAAATAACTACACAGTTTGTCTTCGCAACAATACCTGTAAGCTTTCTCATAGCCTGTGACATAAGACGTGCATGTAAACCTACATGCGAATCACCCATGTCACCATCAATTTCAGCCTTAGGAACAAGTGCTGCAACAGAGTCAACTACGATAATATCCATAGCACCAGAACGCACCATAGTCTCTGTAATCTCAAGAGCCTGCTCACCATTATCAGGCTGTGAAATGTATAAATCATCAATATTAACACCGATTGCTTTAGCATACTTAGGATCAAGAGCGTGCTCTGCATCAATGAAACCTGCGATACCGCCTGCCTTCTGAACCTCTGCTACTGCATGAAGAGCAAGTGTTGTCTTACCAGATGATTCTGGTCCGTAAATTTCAATAATACGTCCCTTAGGGAAACCACCCTGACCAAGTGCTATATCAAGGCTGATAGAACCTGTAGGAACTGTTTCTACCTGAATGTTAGCGCCCTCACCAAGCTTCATTACAGAACCCTTACCATATTGTTTTTCAATCTGCGAAATCGCAGCATCTAATGCTTTAAGCTTATCTTCGTTTGCCATTTTATAAAACCTCCGTTCGGAACAACTGTTCGTTCTTTATGTATAATAATAGTTAATATGAAATTAAATGTCAACAAAAAAATGGGATAAAAATTGAAAAAACAAAAAATCAAAAAAACAAAAAGACAGTGACATCAGTCACTGTCCTACAATATACACTCAATATGTATAAGAGTCAAGTTATTTATTTTTCAGTTTAAGACATGGTTCTTCAATGAAGTGCCATGTTAAATAAGAAAGTGGCAACACAATAACCAACGTCAACAGCATATTCAAATATGAATTCATTGACAATGTATTATAGCCATATGTAGGCTTGCCTAAGCATTCAACCAATGTCTGCTGAATAGGAAATGCCATAATATATATACCATAGGATAAATCCCCTATCTTATCGTACCAGGTGGCAATAAAACGTTTCTGAAATGCTATGTAAAAAATTATATATGCACCAAATATACTAAAGGTTAAAATAAAATTTCCAAAAAGTATACCTAACACCAAACCTATAATAGCTATTAAAAAAGCCCTAAAAGAAAGCTTTATCCTATCTGAATACAAATAATAGCTCATGCCCATTGTAAAAAACATTCCAAGCTTTGACATGTTAAGAGCATATCCTGAATTCAGCAAAGCTATTCCTACCACCAAACCCGAATTAACAGCTAAATAAAGCGCCGTAAGGATTAAATACATAAAAGGAACGATAACTTTTCTTTTCTTCCATAAAACGGCTGTAGCAGCCACAAGAATATACCATATCACCTCGTACATCAAAGTCCAAAGTGAGCCATTAACACTATGGATATAATGATTTGGAAAAACTCCTGGTAAATTTGTATCTGATGATATAAATACAAGATTAAGTAAAAATCCGCTTATATCTCCATAGCTAAAATATTGGCTAAAAGTATATTCCGACAAAATAGGCCCAAGAACAAATGTCGAAACTATTGTTACAACAAATAAAAGAGGCCATATTCTAAGAAATCGAGCCTTGGCATAGTTAATAAGGCTCCTTGACCTATCATAGCTTTTGCAAATCAAAAAGCCACTAATGATAAAAAAGATATAAACCGCAATTCCACCAGCCAAATCCTTATGATTGGTAAGTAAATAAAAAATATCCTCATCCTGCACCCCCACGCTAACTGCAAAGGAATGCATGTACAGTACCATCAAACTGGCAACCAGTCGAATTATATTTAGATTATTCTTTCTATCAATAGCAGCTTCATTAATTGTCATTAATTTGTACCAAACTCCGATAATACTAGGCCTTCATTTCTATCTAAGACCATGCCGACAGACCAAGAGTTAACAAATAATAAAAGTGGTCTATCCTTTAAATCCTTAATCTTCTTCATATCAGATGTTCCCGAAATCTTATCAAGGTCATAATCACCTTCAATCCATCTAATATGCTCGTAAGGAAGATTCTCAAGGGCAATTTCAACATTGTACTCGTTATTTAATCTGTATTTTAATACATCAAACTGAAGTACACCTACAACACCAACGATGATTTCCTCCATACCAGTGTTAAATTCCTGGAAAATCTGAATTGCACCTTCCTGTGCTATCTGAGTGATTCCCTTCATAAATTGCTTACGCTTCATGGTATCAATCTGTCTAACACGGGCAAAATGTTCTGGCGCAAATGTAGGAATTCCTTCAAACTTAAACGGCTTCTTAGCCGATGTAAATGTATCACCGATGCTATATAGACCCGGATCAAATACACCTATAATATCACCAGCATAAGCCTTATCAACTATCTTACGCTCGTCAGCCATCATCTGCTGAGGTGCAGAAAGCTTAGCCTTACGACCTCCCTGAACATGCAAATATTCCTTTGAGGCATCAAATGTACCTGAACAAATACGAAGAAATGCAACACGGTCACGGTGTGCCTTGTTCATATTCGCCTGGATCTTAAATACAAAGGCTGAGAAATCCTCAGAAAATGGACTGATTTCACCTATATCACTCTTACGAGGAAGTGGGCTGTATGTCATCTGAAGGAAATGCTCAAGGAATGTTTCAACACCAAAGTTAGTAAGTGCTGAGCCAAAGAATACAGGGCTGAGTTCACCTGCTGTAACCTCTTCCTGGTTAAATTCAGCTCCAGCTCCGTCTAGAAGCTCTAGCTCTTCAATAAGCTGATCGTATTTATCCTGTCCGATTTCTTCCTTTAATGCAGGATCATCAATTGAAACAATGCGTTCCTCGCCCTGCTTGGTACCCTTTTGTGTATCTGAGAACATACGAACACATCTAGTATTACGATCGTAAACGCCCTTAAATCCCTTACCTGAACCGATAGGCCAGTTTACAGGAACTGTGGCGATACCAAGCTCATTTTCAATATCATCAAGAAGCTCAAATGTATCATTTGCATCTCTATCCATCTTATTAATGAATGTAAATATAGGAATATGTCTCATGACACAAACCTTAAAAAGCTTACGAGTCTGTGCCTCAACACCCTTTGATGCATCGATAACCATAACAGCAGAATCTGCAGCCATAAGTGTACGGTATGTATCCTCAGAGAAATCTTGATGTCCTGGTGTATCAAGAATATTAATGCAATAGCCATCATACTCAAACTGAAGTACAGAAGATGTTACAGAAATACCTCTCTCCTTCTCAATCTCCATCCAGTCAGAAACTGCATGTCTAGCTGTTGCCTTTCCCTTTACGGAACCTGCAAGATTAATTTGTCCACCGTATAATAGGAACTTCTCGGTAAGTGTTGTTTTACCGGCATCTGGGTGGGAAATAATCGCAAAAGTACGTCGTCTCTTAATTTCTTCTTCAACTGAACGTGCCATATAACCTCCAAATCCTAGTCCGCCTGTTACGCCTACAAACATACATATACTACGCTCAGCTTAGAATGCTTCGCTTAAGTATATATATGTTTGTAGACTACAGGCTACTAATAAATATACGTTTTGAGATGAGAAAAATCACTCAACTCCACGAAAGATTGTACGTAAACCGAAAAATAGCCTGTACCAACATCAACTGGTACAGGCCATGATTTCATAAATTCTCGAACGTAAATTAGAACTTACGCTTTCTAGCAGCCTCAGACTTCTTCTTACGCTTTACTGAAGGCTTCTCATAGTGCTCACGCTTACGAATCTCCTGCTGGATACCAGCCTTAGCACAGTTTCTCTTAAATCTACGAAGAGCGCTGTCTAATGATTCGTTTTCTTTAACTGTAACATATGACATAGTCTAATCCTAACCTCCCTCCATCTGGGGACTTGTACTTAATATATTCTAAAGCACTAACAAGCATTATAGCATAAAATCAATATTCGTCAACTATTATTTGAAGATTTTCATTATTTACAGCATCAATAATTCCATTTGCTATGTATTCCATGGTCTTATCATTTGGATGAATTGCCACAGCACTGTCATTAACCTTATGAGTCCTGCCGTCACTTCCTGTAACCTTTGCACCAATATAGGAAATGTAGCTTGAATTATTTCTAATAGCTGAAAGGTCAACATAATCAAGTCCCAGCTCTTCTGCTACTGACTTTTTTATATTGTCACGACCGGACATACGCCAAAAGTCTCCGACCAATACCACCTGTGCTGTTGGAACGCTGTTCTTTATATATGAAACTAATGTCTCATAATCTTCTTTAAAATGCTTCATACTCTTGATGTTTTCGCCAACCTGAATTACCACAAGATCATAATCCTTAGAAAGCGTTGTATCAAGATTTGGTAAAATCTTAGAACGAACATTATTTCTTTCCCATGTAGAAAAACCAACTACATCATAATCTACTAAAGGATACATAGTCTGTAATCCTTTTACTGTCTGATGAACGTAATCCTTATCAGCAGAACTTGCAGCCATTCCCCATGCGCCCCACCAGTAACTACATGCAGGATGAAGTGTAATGGAATTACCAATAAATAAAGCCTTATAAATATCCCCTGTAGGATTTGCCTGAACTAAAGAATCAGTAGCTGTAACTATCTGAGACTCTTCTACATTATCTGAAACAGTGGGATTGAAAGCTACTGCATTTTCATATGGTGTCCTTCCTTCCCATTTTCCACGGGTTACATAGTGCTTAAGCAGTGAATCAAAATCTGTACCATAGATAGCTGCTACGTCAGGATTCATAGCTGCATAGTAATCGGCATCAAACATATATTTAGTTTGAGGCACGATTATAGCTGCATTAGCTACATTATGACCTGTATTAACACATTCAAAAACAAATACAACTGCAATGAACAATGCTAACCTGTGAAGTATTCTTCTAGTAACATGTCTCATTTTATGTCCTCCAAATTAAGTGTCAACCCCTATATTATCTAAAAGTGTTGTCTAAAATGTGAAAAGAGGCCCATTACCTGAGCCTCTAAAAAACTTATTAAATCATAGATTCTTGAAAAACATCAGTTTTTCGGGAATCGTAAATACCATCAAAATAGATTTATCTATTTTGATGTCCTGCAAAGCAGGATTCTTGCTGACAATTTCCTTGTTTGTCAGCAAGAAGTCATGCCTTCAAGTACAGCCTTTGCTTCAGCAAGTGCATCTGCAATACCTGCAGGATTCTTACCACCTGCCTGAGCCATATTTGGACGGCCACCGCCGCCGCCACCAACCTTAGGTGCAATTGCCTTTACAAGGTTACCAGCATGTGCTCCCTTAGACTGAGCCTCATCAGTAACCATAACAACAAGGTTTACCTTTCCATCGCAGTCAGATGCAAGAACGATAACGCCCTCACCAAGCTTGCCCTTAAGGTCATCACCAAGATCACGGAGTCCATTCATATCAACACCTGCTACAGATGTAGCAAGAAGCTTGACACCCTTAACCTCAACTACTGAATCCATAACATCACCAACTGCTGCCTGAGCTGCCTTAGCCTTCATAGACTCAAGCTCAGAATTAGCTTCCTTAAGCTGCTTCTGTAGATGAGCAATCTTCTCTTCTACATCTGCAGGCTTACACTTAAGAGCTACAGCTGCAGCATTAAGCTTAGCCTCAATATCAGCATAGTATTCAAATACAGCAGCACCTGTAATAGCTTCGATACGACGTGTACCAGCAGCCACACCACTTTCTGAAAGAATCTTGAATGCAGAAATCTCTGAAGTGTTACCTACATGTGTACCACCGCAAAGCTCTGTTGAGAAATCTCCCATCTTAACAACACGTACTGTATCACCATATTTCTCACCAAAAAGAGCCATAGCACCGCTCTTCTTAGCTTCATCAATAGACATAATTGCTGTAGTAACGTCTAAGCCTTCAGCAATCTTGTCATTAACCATCTTTTCAACCTTTGCGATTTCCTCATCAGTCATAGCAGAGAAATGAGAGAAATCGAAACGTGTTCTATCAGCATCCTGATAAGAGCCCTTCTGCTCTACATGTGTACCAAGCACCTCTCTAAGAGCCTTCTGAAGAAGGTGAGTAGCTGAGTGATTCTTGCAAATACGAGCACGTCTTGCTGCATCAACCTTAAGTGTTACCTTATCTCCTGCCTTAATCATGCCAGATTTCATCTCACCAACGTGGCCAATCTTACCGCCCTTGAGCTTGATAGTATCCTTAACTTCAAACTCACCGTTTGGTGTAGAAATGATACCTGTATCACCAATCTGTCCACCCATTGTAGCGTAGAATGGTGTTTCTGGAACTATGATTGTACCAACTGTTCCTTCTGTAATAGTATCAACAATTTCTGTTTCTGTAGTAAGAACTGTAACTGTAGATTCTGATGTAGTCTTGTCATAGCCTACAAACTCAGATGTAACAGTCAAATCAATATCATCATAAACAGATGCATCAGCACCCATATAGTTTGTCTCTTTACGAGCAGCACGAGCTGTCTGTCTCTGCTTTTCCATGCATGCTTCAAAGCCAGCAGCGTCATATCCAAATCCCTTTTCCTCAAGGATTTCAGCTGTAAGATCTACAGGGAATCCGTAAGTATCGTAAAGCTTAAATGTGTTCTCACCTGAAAGCTCCTTAGCTCCAGATGCCTTAAGCTCCTCTTCCATCTTAGCAAGAATCTCAAGACCCTTGTCGATAGTCTTATTGAACTGCTCTTCCTCAGCTGTGAGAGTCTTGAAGATGAATTCTCTCTTCTCCCAAAGCTCTGGATAGCCATCCTTACATTCATTAATAACTGTCTCTGATAGCTTAGCCATGAAAAGTCCATCAATGCCAAGGGAACGTCCATGCTTAGCAGCACGTCTGATAAGACGGCGAAGAACGTATCCTCTACCCTCGTTTGAAGGTGTAACACCATCAGAAATAAGGAATGTAGATGAACGAATATGATCAGTGATAAGACGAATTGAAACATCATCAAGTGCATCTACCTGATACTTCTTGCCTGACATCTCGCAAATCTTATCACGAATAGCCTTCATTGTATCAATATCGAATACTGAATCAACATCCTGCATAACAACAGCAAGACGCTCAAGACCCATACCTGTATCGATGTTCTTCTGAGCAAGCTCTTCATAACCGCCGTGGCCATCACCATTGAACTGTGTAAATACGTTGTTCCAAACCTCCATGTAACGGTCGCAATCGCAACCAACCTTACAATCTGGCTTACCACAGCCGTATTTTTCTCCACGATCATAATAAATCTCAGAACAAGGACCGCAAGGACCAGCACCATGCTCCCAGAAGTTATCACACTCACCAGTTTCAGGATCACGGTAGAAACGAGTGATGCGCTCTGGAGCTACACCTACTTCCTTAGTCCAGATTTCAAAGGCTTCTTCATCCTCTCCGTAGATAGATGGATATAGACGATTAGGATCAAGCTTAAGCACTTCTGTTAAAAATTCCCAAGACCAAGCAATAGCTTCGTGCTTGAAATAATCTCCAAAAGAGAAGTTACCAAGCATCTCAAAGAAAGTAAGATGACGAGCTGTCTTTCCTACATTATCAATATCTCCTGTTCTAACACATTTTTGACATGTAGTAACGCGTCTCCTTGGTGGAATCTCCTGACCCGTAAAATATGGCTTAAGTGGTGCCATACCAGCGTTGATAAGAAGTAAGCTGTTATCATTCTGTGGTACAAGAGAAAAGCTGTTGAGGCAAAGATGACCTTTGCTCTCAAAGAATTCCAAGTAGGCGCGTCGTAAATCATTAACACCGTTATTCAAAACAATAGTCCTCCAAAAATTATTCCTGTTCAGAAGGCTCACTATTTATTTCAGTAATGCCCTTCTTTCTGTCGCTAGACTGGCGAAGTTTGATTCCTATGAAACCTCCGCATAAGCCTAAAACAACTAGTATGATCATTTTAATTAGATAACTTGCAAAACTAGATAAAAATGCAGACATGGCAATTCCTCCTATATTACAAAATTTTTAACCAATTAAATCTTATTACATACTTGAATAAATTATAATCCAAAGCACTTTTAAATTCCACAGGTATTTCAGAAAATTAATAATAAAATCACCAAAATTACCTGAATAAGTATAAAAACATGCCTGGTAAGTCTAACTGCCCTTCTAATATCAGATGCCTTCGGAATTCTGTCGGCATCCCCAACCGTCCCTTCCTTAAGCTGGATTTGCAATGCTCCAGCAAAAGCTGAAACAGCTTTATATCTGTCACGAAGATTTATGTACTTCCCATTTCTTCCATCTAAATCGCAGGTGATATGTCTGGCGCAAAAAACTGATAATGCCCCACTAACCTTTCCTGGAATATAATCCACAATTCTAAAAAGAGTAGCCGCTGGACATCCGAAATGATTGTATCTGGAATTTCTATAACCAATCTCACCATCTATTATGTCGATGGTACGATATATAAATCCACCAACAGGCCCAAACAAAAACATTACGACAAGTGGAGAAATTACAGCATCTGAGGCTTCATTAGCAACGTATGTGATAACCTCTTCGGTAACTTTTGCTTCATCATTTCCGATGCTTTCCTTACTAAAAATCAACTGATAGGCATTTTTCATTGCATCTATGCCATCTGAATAAAACTCATTCATTACACTTATCGCACCTGTAAGCAGATATTTACAATCCACACAAAGATAGGTTGCAAAGGCTTCAAATAATACACCTACAGGGATGGCAATATCATAGCAAAGCATTGTAAAAAATGTGATAACTGCAAATACTGGAAGTATTACAATTGCTATCAACCAGATTCCAAGGCTTTTTTGTTTAGATGGTTCAAGAAGAATGATTTCATCGCCCAATAGTGCCCTGTCCAAATATTTAACGAACCCTCTTATTGAATCAAAAGGATTCCATATACTATATATTTTCCCAAAAACAAAATCTAAAATTGTACCAAGTAAAAGTGCCAATATATGATACTTAAACATTATTCATCCCCACTAAGTTATTTATTGCGTTTGTGATAAAACTGCAGCTGTTGAACATATCCTTGGAAACCGCTGTAATTTTCATTAATATATTCAAGGTAATCATTCTTTGAATAATTACTGTAATCCTCTGCAATTATCTTCTTCATCCACGTATCAATAGGATAGCTTTCCATAAAATGGAAGCCATAAAGCATAATACAATTGGCAACCTTAGGGCCAATCCCCTTAATCTTAAGAAGACTTTCCATAGCCTTGTCATAAGGCTGCATACTGATTTTTTCAATATCAAGGCTTTCTTCAACCACCTGCTTTGCTATGCCTATAATATAATCAGCTCTATAGCCCAATGCAGTCCCATCCATTAGCTCAGATTCAGGTATGTATGCCAAAACCTCAGCCTTAGGAAAGTGTATTCCATCAGAATATCTATCACAAAGACACTGAATTGATTTCTTTATCTTTGGAATGTTATTGTTTTGAGATATTACATAAGATATAAAAACCTCCCATAAATCCTGACGAAGAATCCTCATTCCAAAAGAATCCATAAGGGCTTCTTTTAAAAATTTATCATCTGACTTGCGAATAAGATTATTGTATTTAATATAATCTGTTTTAAAATCAAAATAATTCTGCCAAAAATCCCACTGATTTTCCTCGCAGGCAAAATCCCATGTATCCTTTTCTTTATTCAAATAAAAATAAACGTCATTATCTCCAGAACATGCACTATAGGTATCGGGCATTCCATCTGCCCCCTTAGTCTCCCTCTTCATTCTAAATACTTGTCCTGAGTTCATTATAACTTCAGGGTTAAATTCCTCTGCTGTAAGCTTTTTGCTAAAAACCATTCTAGTCCTCTATTTCAAATATCATATTTTCTCTATCAATATCTACTATTCTATTCTTAAGATTAGCTATATCAGGCCTTGTTTTAAACCTGTCTATCCATTGATACTGCCCCCACATATTCATAGGGAATATGTTATCACAATCGATATGCTTGATGAAATAATCCATTCCAAGGAAATACCCATCTTCACCCATTCTTCCATCCATAGGGACAAACCCAATATCGTATTTACGATTTAAAATAGGTTTAAGGTAGCGTCTGTACTCTCTTCCATATTGCTCGCCGTAAAGCTCTCCACGACCTTCAGCATTCCACCAGTTAAGAGTACCAGCAAAATAGATGTTAATGCCACACACATTGATGCTAAAAGCCAATCCCACATCATTAGACCTTAGGGTTTCTATTTTCATATCATCTACTTCGTATTTATGAATAGGCTTAACAAACTGAACCCTGTCCTTTTCCACAATACCCTTATCTAATTTAATATCCTTTGATAGGATATATTTCTTAACATTGGAAATATTAAAAATAGACTTGCTATAATGATCTTTTCTGCCATTACTTGCAAAGACATAGATAGGCTTATTTATATCAAACTCTGGCAAACAGCCTCTATATTCTACAGACGACGAAAGCTCTTCTCTATCAAAATAATCGAATAATAAATATCTATCCAAAAGCTCAACAACAAATGAGCTTTGCATTAAATAATATACCTTAACCATATTATCCTCCTTAAGGTATTTTAACACACTTAAATAAAAAGGACATCCACAACCGTGGATGTCCTGAATTTTAAAATTAATTATTTAGCTGCACGAGCAAGTGCCTCTTCATAATCCTTTGTTCCAACGAATACTTCGTTTGAATATGGGTTGCCACCAATCTTGATAGCGTTTCTGATGATAACCGCGATGCAAAGACCGTTAATAGCAAGTGCCATCATAGCTACGAATCCCTGCATTGTAGGATCAGCTGTGATACCCATTGCTGCGATAGCTTCGTTTGCAGCTGCTGTCTTACCCTGACCTGCATTGTAAAGAGCAATAGCCTTCTCATAAAGATCCATTGTAGTGATACCAGCCTCTGTAGCTCCACCGTATACGCGAGGAAGAACAGCTGCGAATGTACCCTTTAACTGGAAGAGAGGTACTACCTGAGCCCACATACACCAAATTGCAAGTGTGTTTGCACGGTTCTGAATCCATGCACCCTTGTTCCAAAGAGCATTAGCAAATGTAGGAGCAAGAAGAAGTGCAACACCACAGTACCATGTATGTGTAGGAAGGTTGAGGTATGTGTACTCAAAGTTCCATACATCATAAGCAACGATGAACCAAACTGTCATATCTGGCCAAAGCATATCTGACTGGTTCTTATCGTTTGATGTGTAAAGGTGAATACAACCTGTCATACAGAAGATGTTAATCATACCTGCGATAGCGTTAACAACGTTCCACCATCCACCGTAGATGAATACACCTTCGTTAGAGCACCACCAAGCACCTGAAAGGTCACCTGTGATTGAGTAAGCTGCAAGAGCTGACTCCATATCTGAAACATTAGCAATCATGATGTTAGCTGCTACGATGAACCATGGCCACCAAGCGAACCATTTCTCTTTACCAATGCCCCACTTATACTTAATCATCATAAAGCCGACGCATCCGATATCTGCTGCGTAAAGCTTGAAGTAGTGGAACCAACCATCCATATATGCAACAGTTGGATTTGCAGCACCGCCGAATAAACCAACGTGTGCTAAGATGAAATAAACTGTAAGAATACATGGGATGATAACAAAGATAATCATACCACCGACCTTTGTACGACGGCCGAGTTCATTCATGATAATCAATCCAGCAAATACAAGGCACCAGCCAAGAATCTGCCAAAGATTAGTGATTTGGAAAAACATATCCAAGCCTCCTTATTAATTATTTACATTCTATATAGAGAAACTACATTCCCTATCCTCAGTTTTTATTATACCTATATGTGAATAAAATAACAATATATTACTTTACAAAAATTTAATACATTTTTTATATTTTGTATTAATGCTACACCTTAAAATCCTCTAATCTTAAGCTTTTGTGGCATACACTCGAATACAATATTATTAAGAAATCCTACATGCTCTCCATCTACATGAACGCACATCTTATCTTCCATAGATATTTCAATCCTATCGAAATCTATTAAATCAAATCCATCCTTTCCCATATGTTTTCCAGCCACTAGGCTTGGTAACAGGGTAAGACAACGCAATCTACTAATATCATGGGCTACAAATGCACAAAGATGCCCCGAATCAGCAGTTGCCATAGGCGCCATAGGAATACCTCCACCTTCTGCCCTACAGTTCATGGCCGCAGCAAAAATTGTGCTTTTTATCTCTCTTACCTCTGATTTACCCTCGTAATCAATCTTAAGCTTTGCATCAGAAAATGGCATAGTGAAAATATCCCCAACTGTAAGGAGTCCATATGTAGCTGAACCAGCACCAAAAATATTTAAAAATCTCTTGAGCTTGCTATCAAGAGCCTGCAAACATACATAGGCATCCACTCCAATCCCTGCACTTACTCCAAATAATCTAGCCTTATTTTCTCCATCTTTTGTATATTTAATCTTTCCTATATCAAATAGCTTATAATTTTCAGATTGCAGTGCTCTATCAACAATTTCAAAAACATCCCCTTCAAGTCCAATTCCACCAACAAAATCGTTAGCAGAGCCAGTTGGAAGTGGCGTATAATAAGTGTTTTCAAAATCCTCTATGCCGTTTAAAGCCTCATTTAAAGTGCCATCTCCGCCCATAACAAATAGGCCAACCTTTTCTCCTTTTCCTGTTACTTTTTTTGCAAAATTGGTGGCATCTGCCGGACCAGTTGTAACATAAGCTTCATATTCAAGGTTAAGCTCATCTAAATAGACTTTTAATTTTTCCCAGGTTTCCTTTGTTTTTCCTGTTCTACTAGCAGTATTTACAATAAATATATTTTTCATATCATACCCTTTCATAATTCTAATTGTCGACAATTTAAAAACTAAAGTCAATGGATTTCTTGCGTTATAAAAAGTAGAATGATAGCATATTATTCATAGATTAAAAAAGAGGGAAAAATAATGGATAGTAAAGAATTTAAAGAACGATTTATACACAAGGTTGACCACAACGGACATCGTGCCATGTCTGTGGTCAGTTGGACACTTGCAGCAATATTTATTGGAATTGTTGTAGGTTTATTTGCCACTGCATTTGGCATTTCAATGAGATATGTTATTCATTTTAGGGAAACTCATACTTATCTAATATACTTTTTGCCGGTAGGCGCTGTGCTAATAACCTTTATGTACAAACAGATATTAAAGGTTAAGGACAGTGGTACAAACACTGTTATTGCCGCCATTCAATCAGATGAGAAGCTTCCATTTAGATTGGCCCCACTTATTTTCGTAGCTACTCTACTAACCCATCTTGTAGGTGGTTCTGCAGGTAGAGAAGGTGCAGCCCTTCAAATGGGTGGTGCTATCGGAAACGGAATCGGACGTGTCCTAAAGCTTAATTCCACTAACAAAAAGACAATGATTATGTGCGGTATGAGCGCCGCCTTTTCTGCTCTTTTTGGAACACCAATGGCTGCTGCTATTTTCTCCATGGAAGTTGTATCAGTAGGAATTATGCATTATGCTGCATTAGTTCCATGCGTTATTTCCTCATTAATAGCCAGATACATAGCAGCCTACTTTGGGCTTTCATCAGAGATTTATGAAATCCCAAATATTCCTGCATTTACCATCAAGTCCGCCATCATGATTTGTATTTTTGCAGTTATCTGTGGTATTGCTTCTATATTGTTTTGTACAATGCTGCACAAATACGAAGAGTTCCTTTCAAGTAAGCTTAGCAATCCTTATATTAAAGCTATAGTTGGTGGTACATCAGTGCTTATACTTACACTAATCGTAGGAAATACTGATTATAATAGTACAGGTTCCGCTATAATAGCTTCATGCTTTGCTGGCGCAAGCATTAGCATCTTTGCATTTTTGCTTAAAATGATTTTCACCACCCTTACACTATCCTGTGGATATAAAGGTGGTGAAATCGTTCCTACTTTATTTATTGGAGCAACACTAGGTGCCGCTATAGGTGGAATTATAGGAGTTTCTCCAGAGCTACTTGCTGCAGTTGGAATGGGTGCTCTGTTCTGTGGAGTTACCAATTGCCCAATTTCCAGCCTGCTTATTTGCTTTGAACTTTTTGGATATGACGCAATGCCTTATTTCTTGCTGGCAGTAGCCTTTAGCTATTGGGTATCAGGCTACACAGGACTATACCGTGCTCAGAAAATCGTCTACAGTAAATACAAAAGTAACTACATCGATAAGAAGGTTGATTAAATTTTTAATAAAAAAGAGCTGTTACGCTCTCAAGCCTAAATATTACTCCGTCGAACATGGAAAGTTCTCCTTGAGTAATACTTAGAGCTTGATAGTTACAGCTCTTTTTTTCCAAATCTTTTTATTCCGCCTTCTCGACGAAGTATAGGCGGGCACCGAAATCTGGGAAGTAACGAACTTCTTCGTTATATCCAGTTCCCACAAAGCTCTGCATTAATTTTACGCCATTAGCGTTTAAGGTGTCACCGTATGCGATGTGGTCTTCTGTCTCGCCAGGCATCTTTACGAACTTCGCAATTACATTATGAAGTACTCCATCCTGCTTGATGTGTACAGGTGCAACAGTATTCACTAAATCGCCAAAGCCCTTAACATTGTATTCAAGCTTTCTGCCAAAGAAATGATACTTAGTATTATCATCAAGACCTGCCATATCAAGCTTTAGATACTGATCTCCTGCAACAATCTCTCTTTGCATAAGCATTGAAACAGATGTGTTCTTATCCTTATCTACAATGCTCCATTCATAGATATTGTCTGCTCTGTGGCGATAGAAATCTCCAAATTGTAATGTTTTACGATACTGCTTATAAAGCTCTATTTGCGCCTTAACAGCTGCAATATCCTCTGCCTTCATATCGTTTAGATTAAGCTCATAGCCAAGCACACCAAAGCTTGCAACCGCAAATCTTGATTCAAGCGGTGTTACTCTAAGTGTCTGATGGTTTGGACATGCAGATACATGTGCTGTATATGTGCATTGTGGATATCCATAAGAATATCCATCCTGAATTGCAAGACGGCTTACTGCATCAGTGTTATCACTTGCCCAAATCTGTGGATAATAGCAAAGTACACCAAGATCAAATCTATTACCGCCAGAAGCACATCCTTCCATAAGAATATCAGGGAATCTCTCAGCTAATGTCTTAAGTAATCTGTAGAAGCCAAGAACATATCTATGGCTAAGCTCAAGCTGTTTGTCTGCTGGAAGATACTTTGAATAGTAATCTGAGAAGTTTCTATTCATATCCCATTTAATGTACGAAAGATTAGGAGTTGAGAACACTTCGCTCATTCTATCAATCATGTAATCAACTACCTCTGGATTACTAAGGTCGAGCAATCTCTGGAAACGCCCCTCTGAGTGGTCCATTCCTGGAATATCTATAGCCCAATCAGGGTGCTTTCGGTATAACTCACTATCAACATTTATCATCTCAGGTTCAACCCAAAGACCGAACATCATACCTAAATCTGTAACCTTCTTTGCAAGTCCCTCAAGACCGCCTGGAAGTTTTTTCTTATTTACAATATCCCAATCTCCTAATGCTCTATGGTCATCATTTCTGTCACCAAACCAGCCATCATCCATAACAAATAGCTCAACACCTGCGTTCTTAGCAGTCTTCGCAAGCTTCAGTAATGAGCCTTCGTTGAAATCAAAATATGAAGCCTCCCAGCTATTAATAAGTACTGGACGTTCCTTTTTCTTCCATGGGCCACGTGTAATATGCTCTCTAACAAATTCATGCATGTTTAGAGACATCTGTCTAAATCCATTAGCAGAATATGTAAGCACAGCCTCAGGTGCTTCAAAATCTTCATCTGGCTCAAGTGTCCAGGTAAAGTTCTGTGGATTAATTCCATATACTACTCTAGTCTTTTTAAATGAAGAAACCTCAGTAGCAGAATAATGATTTCCTGAATATAAAAGATTAAAGCCCCATACATCTCCTGCCTCTTCAGAAGATTCTGGCTCCGAAATCATAAAAAGTGGATTGCATCTGTTAGAGCTTGTTCCTGTAAACGAAGAATTAACAAGCTTTCCTGCCGGAAGAACAATATCACATTTGTTCATTTCTCTAGTCCAACCACCATGGAAGGATGTAACCTTCATTCCAGGATGATCAAAATCCATAAGCATAGAAAGCATTCTTGTAAGCTTTACAGCATCCTTAGAAGTATTAATAAACTTTGCTGAGCGAGTAATAACATCGCAATCCTCAAATACAGAATAAGAAAGAATAAGAGTAAAGTTATGATTCTTATCCTTTAATGTCACATTGAGAGTTTGAACCTTGCCTGATTCATCATAAGAGCCAGGTAAAGTCTTAAACTCAGGCTTACCCTCAACTATTTCATAAGAATCATATACAAAATCAAGAGATGTACTACCATCAGCACAAATAACCTCCAGCATTGGTTCTCTCAAATCACCCTTGCCGATTGCCGAAGTTTCTAATCTAACATCCTCTAATGTTAAATCTTGATGTTCATTATCATATGTAATTGTGTTACCTGGAGCAAACGCACGCTTTTCTATAAGCACAGAAGGCTCATCCCCGTGGATGAGCTTTCCATAATACATATGTTCCAGCTGACCTGTTTCCATTACTCTAAATGCGTAAGTAGTTCCTTTGGTATTTAATACAAATACCTTTCCATCAGCCTTTATCATTTTAAAACCTCCAATTAATGACGAGCTTCAATTTCTGTAGTAATCTCGTTCATTTTTTCATCTGTCAATATATAGTGCTTCTTAAATACTAACCCACCTACAAGTAAAACCGCTATAGGAATTAGTGTCATAGAAAGTCTAAGTCCCATTCTCTGTGATGTAGTAATACCAGAAATCACATCAGATGCAACCTCTTCAGCGTCCTTATCAGAATTGATGTTAAAGATAAATAACACCATTGATGACAGGAAGCCTGAAATACCCGATGCAAGCTTTACAACGAATGTCTGCATTGAGAAAATCACAGACTCATCTCTACGATTGTTTTTAAGCTCACCATAATCTACAGTATTAGCAAGAAAAACTGTAATGATAACATTAAGCACTCCCACTGCTGCCATAATAAGAGCAGCTGGAATCAAAAGCCAAAATACATTTGATGTGCCTGTCATTGAAATAATAATAATCAAGACATAACCAACAACAGCCATTCCAAAGCATGTATAGAAAATCTTTACTGTATCCATAAACTTTCTAAGGATTGGGAATAAAAGCATCATGGCCAAAATCTGGCAGCCGCCACCAACAGTATTAAATAATGTAAAATCACCCTTGTAAGTCAAAGGACTAAAATCATATTTAAGGAAGAAATATACTAACTGTTGTGTAATATAAAGTGCAGTGTTAATCATTACAATTGCAATTACTACAGTCATAGCCTGGTCATTCTGAACCAACGCTCTAAACATATCCTTGATTGAAGCTGACTTCATATCAACAGTAGATTTTTCTTTAATGACAGCGCAAGTAATTGTGACAAATACAATAAATATTATTCCAATAATAAGAGCAAATGCACTATATCCTAAACGGTTCTTTTCGTTTTCTGTAGCTCCCCCAAGAAGTGTTCCAAGTGCTGAAACGCTCATAACTGTTACGATAGATATAAGCGCTGAACCAACACCCGCACAAGAACGTGCAAAAGCTGAAAGCCCTTCTCGTTCCTTACCACTTTCAGTGAAAGCAGGAATCATTGACCAATAAGGAATATCCATCATTGTATATGTAACACCCCAGAGGATGTATGTAACAGATGCATATGCAACAAGTCCAGCACCATCAAGTGTTGGTGGCACACTAAACATCATATATAGGATTATTGCATTTGTTACTGTTCCTATAAAAAGCCAAGGTCTAAATTTACCCCATTTTGTCTTTGTCTTTGCTACAAGCACACCCATGATAGGATCATTGAATGCATCAAATACTCTTGCAACCATTAAAAGTATGCCGATTGCTACCGCTGAAATTCCCATTATATCAAGGAAATAAATTGAAATGTATGATGCAGATAGCATGTACACCATATCCTTACCAACAGCACCTAAGCCGTAGGCAACCTTTTCTGAACCTGATAATTTTTTCTTTGTTTCCATTAGTCTTCTCCTTATTTATCCTTCATTCCCATAGCAAGCTCTACAACCTTATAAGCGCCATCATAAAGTCCTATTGTCTTATTAAGCTTAATGCTTTCGCACATCTCTGTAAGAAGCTTGTCATCCTTCATAAATATATCAATCATCTGAAGTGTATGAGGAATATCTCTGCACTCTAATGTGCCATCGCCCATTTCCGCCGAATGGATAGCACCCCACATCTCATGCTTACCAACACGCTTGATAAACAGCTTTGGTACAGGATAGAATGCAAGTTCTGAAGGCTTTGTTACAAGAACATCGCAGCTCCTCATAAGAAGATTGGTGCAATAAACTGCCTCAAAAATGTTCTCATGATAAAAGCCATGAATACCTGTAACATCTCCTGTTAATGCATCCTCCGCAAAACTTGTAGTCTTATCAAATTCATTGAAATGCTCTGTAGCAATTTCCTTCATTTCTGGGATTTCATTTAATAAATCATCCCATACATTCTTGTAATCTCCAACGTTTACATATAATGCAGCGCGATTTTTCTTTATTTCAGGCAATAGATACTTGATAATTGCTGCGAAGATTTCCTTTTGGGCTCCAGCGCCACCAATAGTAAGAAGAAATCTCATTGGCTTACCATTTTTCTTTCTATCTACTCTTGCTTTACAATCTGTTTCTATATTAGAAACAAGCTCATGATCAATGTAGTGACCCGTGTAAACCAAATCATCATTTGGCATAGGATTACAAACTGCATCTCCTGCCATGCCATTGCAAATACGATAGCCCATGTATGCATTCTTGCATTGAATTGCATGAACTGCATCCTCTGCAAAATGAAGCGCCATTGGCCAGTTATCAGGAATAGCATTTACTACATGCTTCATACCGGCATGTACAGCTGCCTGTGCAGGCCAGGCATGTGTGCCGATTACTGGAATATCCTTTGGCACATTCTTAAATACTGTTGCCATAAGCTCAGCATTCTTCTGGTCAGAAGAATTGTAAGAAAGCTTTCTAAAGCCCTCGTAATTCATTGGTTCCCATACAAACTTGTTAAATAGCTTATTCTTAGAAAGTCTTGAACCCAAAGAATACAATTCATTCTGAGCACTGATAACCTTTGTGCAGGTTGTCTGAGGATATCCATTTAAATCCATCCAATATGGTGTGTAGCCAAGTGCCTTAGCAGCAGAGGCCATAGCCATAGATATACGATAATGGCCAAATCCCATACGGATATTTCCAACGATAACACCCTTTTCAGTATCAAACTTTTCTGGGCTTTCCCCGTCCTTCAGCAATACATCATATACCCCAAGAGAATCTCCAATATGCTCATTCTTTGAAATTACGATATTGTAATCTACATTAGAATCATCACCATATTTTTTGATGTTCTTTTTCTTGGTATTACATGCTTTTTTGTAATCCCTATCAGAAATAACATTTCCAAAAATTACCTTACTCTTATCTTCCATTATTTATAACACCCTCCTTATTAATTCTAAAAGCACTCAACAGATAGGCATATTTCTACAGGCTCCAAACCTTCACTAGAAATAGTAAGCTTGCCATCTCCATCTTCACCAATAGATTTTATATATACTCCAGTTGCACCACCTAATGGAGATACAACCTTTGGTCCAATTATTTCAAATGGTCCATCCACCTCAAAACTAACAGGCTGATTAAAGAAATACAGCTGATTATCATTTTGATCTGCAATCTTAATCCGTATAAGCGATATATCATAGGTATGATGCTCTGTCAGCAATGTATGACTGGCCTTTGCATCAATATGAACTTTGGTTACAGCAGCCTTTTTAACAGTCTTGACTACCTTACCATCCTTAATTGCTTCGAACTTATACTCCCTGGATTCTCCGCCCCAATCACCAATAAATTTGTTATAGATTGGAACTGCCTTGCTAGGGCTAACATGATGAAATACAACGAGTCTAAATGCTATCCATGCAAGAGCTGGAGTAATCTTAAATCCACCTAAGGTAACCTGGTTAAGCGCCTGCTTTATAAGCTTTGCCTGCCCCTTTGTGAATTCACCATCATTTTCAACTGCATCTCCAACAAAATCATCAATTAGAATAGGACCATGCTTCATATTTTCAAATGTAGAGTCCTTAGGGAAGTATTCCTTAACAAGTACATCATTCTTATACATCTTTACAGAATCTGCATTTGTAATAATGTATGATTTACCTCTGTTGCAAGCAGGATGCTCTCCTATATCAAAGCTTGTTGTAATATCAAGCACTGTATCGTTTTCGGAATAAGCTGAATAAACAGATGCTGCAAGCTTTGGATTTCTAAACATATCCATAACGCCGTGGTAACAGATTCTATCACCTGAGCCAAAATCCTTGTGAGTGTTGTAATCAAACATGCACCAGCCAAAAGAGCCTGCTATATCAGTCTCTCCTGCAATAGCATTAAGAACATTCGCATGTCTTATGGCATGCTCCTGTCTATGCTCCTCAGGATCATAAGACTTTGTTGGGAACATATGGCCATTGTACTCGCTAACAAGATATGGCTTTTCCTCATTCGATGTGATATCGCTCTTTTTAGAACATCCCTTATTGTCCCCTGAATGAACGAAATCGTTATAGGTGTACACATCCTCAAGCAAAGAGCTCTTTGCATGGGCCCTAACACCACCTGTAGGTCTAGTTGGGTCATACTTATGAGCTATTTCATTAGTACGTTTATAAAACTCGTCATTATCGACAGATTCGTTAATACGAACGCCCCAAAGAATGATCGAAGGATGATTCCTATATTGAAGAACCATTTCCTTTGTATTTTCCACTGCAATATCCTGCCACTGGCTTCCACCGATGTGCTGCCAGCCTGGGATTTCAGTAAATACCAACAAACCAAGCTTGTCACATTCATCTATAAAATACTGTGACTGAGGATAATGAGATGTTCTCACTGCATTAAGCGCAAGCTCATCCTTAAGAATCTTTGCATCCAATCTCTGCATAGATTCTGGCATAGCATAACCAACATAAGGATACGATTGATGTCTATTTAATCCTCTAAGCTTTACCTTTCGCCCATTTAAGTAATAACCATTTTTTCTAAACTCAGAGCTTCTAAAGCCAACCGAAGCCTCATGCTCATCAACCACCTCATCATCTATAACCAATTGAGTTTTAATATTGTAAAGATGTGGGCTTTCAATATCCCATAACTTTACTGTGGTAGGACCAGTAGTAAGCCTCAAAAGATATCCATCATTTGACTCCTCTAAGCCACCAACAGGCTGAGATATAATCAAATCTTCATCCAGATATTGTCTTATAAAAACATGCTCCCCTACAGCCAACTCGTAGATATTTTTAGTAAGGTAGCATTCCGTTTTAAGAATCCCCTGCACCTTCATCATCTTAATTTGCTTAGGAGCACGTTTACTGGTTGACACCCTTTCTAATAAGGATGGCTGTAAAAATATATCTGTAAAATGAGTCTGTTCTTTTATCTCAAAATAAACATCTCTATATATTCCACCATATGTCATATAGTCGATAACATATCCAAATGGTGGCTGATTAAGTGTTTCCTTGGAATTAACCTTTACAGTTATAAGATTTTCCTCTCCATACTTAAGAAGTTCGGAAACATCACATGTTATAGCTGTATAACCACAATTATGATGCTTAACATGCTTTCCATTAACATAAATATCGCAGCTATGACCAACAGCCTCAAAAGTAAGAAAAACCACCTTTCCGTCCCATTGAACAGGTGCAAAAATACTTTTTTGATAAGCACTCTCCATCTGATATATGCTCTCATCAAAATATGAAAGAGGCGTTTCCTTAACTGTGTGAGGGATGTTAATTAATGTGCTTTCTTCCATTGGCTCAGCAATCATTCCCTCTTCAAATTTTTCATTAAATCTCCATTTTCTGTCTAAATATATTCTTTGTGCCATTTATCTTCCCTTTGTAACGATTCCATCTACCATAACATCAACTACCTCAGCTAATGCTGTAGGATAATCCGTTCCGCTTTCTTTTAAATAATCACCCATCAAAAGCTTATCTACACAAGCTTCATACATAAGCTTAAAAATGTTCAAGTCAATCTCTCTTATTTCACCTTCCTCAATTCCCTGCTTAAGTAGCTCGAAGGTCTTTTCCCAGCCGCCATCCAATCTATTGTTCATTTTTTCATATGCCATTGGATATTTGTTAGCAAGCTGATGCATCGCAGTATAATCAAATCCATAATGAGATTCAGGAAGTACAGCAAGTATTCCCCTAATTCTCTCTACCGTACCAAGACTGTCATCATTATATACCTTGTCCTCAGCAGCCTTTATCATGTCAAAAGCATAATCCATCATGTCACACATGAGTTCATTCTTATCACTAAATATTGTATAAATTGTCTTCTTGCTCATCTTCATCTCTGTAGCAAGATCATCCATTGTAAATTTAGGGCCTTTTTCCCTGAACACCTTAAGTGCCCCCTCTAAAATACGTTCGTTCATATTTGCTCCCAAAAACTAAAATTTGTATATCGCGTTTCCGATACTTAAATTGTAGCAAAATCTGGAAACTAAAACAACAGAAAACCGTTTATATATTTTTCACAATTTCTTTACATTATTTTTGTTGACAAAGTACAAATGAGGATATATTATATGCACGTAAACGAGAGATGAAGAGTTTTTAGGGGGTAAAAAGAATGTTCGAAGAAGTATCATTCACAATGTACAGTGTATATTCAGATTATGAGAAGTATTGCAGAAGAAAGAAAGCAGAAGGCAAGGAGCCAGTATCATTTTTCAAGTATGCTTTCGGTCAGTTCGATTAATTCGAACTTTTCATTAAAAACAACAGGGACTCGCAATTGCGAGTCCCTTTCTTATTATAATTGATTATTCTTCATTAGAATTCAATGCCGCATCTATAATCGACATAAGCTCCATTGCACTCCGAAAATTAAGCTTTTCATCACGATCAGCCCATGTCACCTGTCCCTGCCAAGTGTCATTTTCTGTCTTATTAACATGTACTACGAATGTACCTTCTTTATTCTCTGCCATAATAGCACCTCCCTAAATTCTTTCTTTATAATAGCACATTTTCCATTATATAAAGCATTATATATCGTTTTTTATTTTTACTATCTATTATCTTTTGCATTTTACTCTGCAAACAATTAATATTTATGTATTAAAACATACTTACGGAGGTCTTATGAGTAAATTTATATCATGGAATGTAAATGGCCTTAGAGCTGCTGTAGACAAAGGCTTTTGGGATTATTTCGATGCTGCTGACGCAGATATATTCTGCCTTCAGGAAATAAAGCTTTCTGAGGGGCAATTTGATACTGAAAAGGAAGGCTATCACGTCTACTGGAACTACGCTATGAAAAAAGGATATTCCGGTACAGCCATATTTTCAAAGAAGGAGCCTATTTCTGTAACCTACGGAATCGGCATTGAAGAACACGATAATGAAGGTCGTGTAATAACACTTGAGTTTGAAGACTATTATTTTATCACCTGCTATACTCCTAACTCACAAAGCGAGCTAAAACGCCTTGATTATCGAATGAAATGGGAAGATGATTTCAGAAATTATCTTTGCAAATTAAATGAATCAAAAGGAGTAATTCTTTGCGGCGACTTAAATGTAGCCCATGAAGAAATAGATATTAAAAACCCTAAAACTAACAGACATAACGCCGGCTTTACTGATGAAGAGCGTGAAAAAATGACAGAGCTTTTAAATTCAGGCTTTGTGGATAGCTTCAGATATTTCTACCCTGACAAAACTGATATCTACTCATGGTGGTCATATAGATTTAAAGCCAGAGAAAAAAATGCTGGCTGGCGCATAGATTACTTTATAGTTTCTGATAATTTAAAAGGGCGAATGACCGATGCCAAAATACATACTGATGTATTTGGTTCCGATCACTGCCCTATTGAACTTGATTTAGATTAATTGCTGCGAAGAGCATCAATTGGATTAAGGTTGGCAGCCTGATGGCTTGGTAGTATTCCAAATACGATTCCTATAACCATCGAGAATGCTACTGCTACAAAGGCTGCTGGCCATGAAATTGCCACTGGAGTTCCACTCATTATTGAAATAATCTGAGCTAATCCAATACCACATGCTACCCCTAGCACTCCGCCCATTGAGGTAAGCACTGCAGCTTCTGTTAAAAACTGGCCCATAATCTTTCCTTTTCTTGCACCAATAGCTTTCTTTAAACCAATTTCCGCCGTTCTTTCTGTAACAGAAACAAGCATAATATTCATTACACCAATTCCACCTACAAGAAGAGATATGGCAGCAATCCAAATCAGCATTGAATTTGTTGATGATGATAACTGCTGTAGACGCTGTGCCTGCTCCAATAAATCCTTCGATTGATATTTGATTGAATCGTCTGTAGGACTAATGTAAGAATTAATTATATCTGCCGTCTTCTTTCCTGCTGCTGTCATATCATCTGTAGACATTGCACGAATCAAAACATTCTCTGGCTCATCATATCTATAGCTTATAGGCCAATCCTTTAGTGGGATATAAACTGTACCCGATTCATCCTGCATGTATGTTTCATAGTCTGCAATGGAATTAATTGTTGGTTCAAAGGTCGAGCGACTTGCAACCACACCGATTACAACATATGAATCCCCACCGATTTCGAGAACTTTTCCAAGTGGTTCTTCATTCTGCAATAAATCCTCTGCTATCTCCTCATCTATAACACAAAACTTTTTAAATGCATTGCACTCATCATCAGTAAAGAGTCTCCCCTCTTTCACTGTAAGATTTGCTGTGGAAAAATAATCAGTTTCTACACCCTTTACATATCCTCCGTTCATAGAAGCATTTCCATAATAAACTCCATCATAAATCTGTCTATTGCTATAAATACTTGCAGATTTTACTTCTGACAATGAACGGATTTCTTCAAGAACCTCATCACTAATACGTGGCACACCATAAGGTGGTTCGTTATAGCTAAGGTCCATCGGCCAGTCATTTTGATACAATTGAATATCAACTGTGTTAGAACCAGACCCTATAAGATTCTCTTTAATCTGTTGATTAGTTCCCTCTATAGTAGAAACGATTGCAATAATGGCTGCTATACCAATAATAATTCCAAGCATTGTCAAAAAAGACCTAAGCTTATGTGTCCATATACCTCGAAAGGCTAATCTTAAATTTTCTAGCATTAACCTAAGCCTCCATCACCATAATCTAAATCTTCAACCTTTTCACAACGAATTCCTTCGATAGCGCCATTTCCATAAGGGAATGCCAAGTAATCCTTCTTAGTAACACCCTTCTTTATCTCTGTCATAGAGCCCCAAAGGTTCTTACCTACAGTAATATATTCTTTCTTTAAAACATTTGATTTACTCATTTTCATTACATAGCTGCCTGATGCGTCCTTTCGTATGAAATGTGAAGGAATATAAAAACCACCCTCACCTTCACCCTCAGGTGTTATGGATATATCTACTGCAGAACCAAGCTCTATACCGCTACTTCTATCAAAGGTAGCCTTGAATTCATAGTTACTACTGTTATTGTTACCACCACCAGAATAGAAATTACTTTCTGTGCTAGGAATATCACTAATTTCCGAAATAACAGCCTCGGCAGAAGCACCGTTATCCCATGATGTTATCGAAACTGTATCTCCTACCTTTACACTATTTAGATAAAATTCACCAATGGCACCTTTAATGAAATACTCGTCTGTAGCAGAAACCGTTACAAAAGGCTGAGAATTATTGTAATTATTCATATCCTGAACTTTTGCAACAGTACCTGAAACCTTCGCTATTATCTCACCACTGTCAGAGGTATTTTTCATTACCTCAAGCTCATTTTCAAGCTTTCTATATTCCAAATCCAAGTGCTTAACTGTAGCCTGCTTATCAGCTATTTCTTCTTTTAATTTGCTAGGAGTAAGTCCATCTGGCTTGCCAGCGTGGATTATTCTTCCTTGATCATCATAGGTATCCTCGCCAACTATCTGCTTAGTTTCGCCGTCAAGGTACAAAGTTGATGCCAACCAACTAGTTGTTTCCGTTTTTGGTTTGACGGTAAATTTATCGCCATTGGCTTCTATATAGCTTTCTATTTCAGTTTTCTCAGCTTCATCCTTCACTTCTTTGTATGATGTTTCATCATCTTTAATTCCATTAGGATAGACAATAGAACCAACCTTTTCCCCTGTAGTACTGTAGATATATCTAGCCACATAATCATTAGCTTCATAGGTTATTTTACCAATTTCTATTTCCTCAGCAGCCACATAAAGCCTTTCACTTACATATTCCTTATCTCTATACACCTGCTGTTGATGCATATATTCAGGAATAGGAGTGGTATTTTCCAACCTTTCAAGCTTAATCTGCTCTGCCGTAAGCTCCTGATATGCCTTCTGTAGTTGAAGTGTTTTTCCATTGATGTCCTGAGAATCCTTCCTTACAGTAAGTAGAACATCACCTTCATTTACATGGTCACCTTCTTTGACATTTACAGCCACGATTTCAGTTCCTTTGGCAATATACGCAGATTGGGACTTATCAGAGGTAACATTTCCATAGCTTTGAATACTATCGCCCCAGTATTCATCCATTCCCTGGTTTGCCATTGACACAACCTGAACCGTCTTTTTACTCTGCCTATAACTAAAAACTCCATATAACACTGCCACTATAATTCCAAGGATTACAAAAGCAATAATAAAAGGTTTAATCTTCTTCATTAGCTGCCTCCTCTAATCCTGAATATAGTTTGCCATCTACTATTCTATATGTCTTTTTTGCATGGCTTGCAATATTAGCATCATGAGTAATCATGATGATTGTAGTTCCTTCATCATTAAGCTTTTGGAACAAATCCATAATAGCAGCGCCTGATTTTTGATCCAAAGCTCCTGTAGGCTCATCTGCAAGTAACACCTTTGGATTATTTACAATAGCTCTAGCTATTGCCACACGCTGCTTTTGCCCACCTGAAAGCTGGTCTGGTCTAAACTTAACTCTGTCCGCCAGCCCTACCCTTGTAAGCGCTTCAATAGCACGCTTTTCTCTTTCTTTTTTCTTGACGCCAGCATAGCTTAAAGGTAACGCCACATTTTCAATAGCATTTTCTTCATTCATAAGATAAAAGCTCTGAAAAACAAAGCCAATTGAATGAAGTCTTAAATCAGACATCTGTCTATCCTTTAGGCGTAATACATCTTTATCCTCAAAGAAATATTCCCCGCTTGTTGGTTTATCCAAGCAGCCTATTACATTCATTAATGTACTCTTACCAGAACCAGAAGGCCCCATTATCGCCACATACTCTCCTTCATTTACTGTAAGAGAAACATCATTAAGCGCCGGCACACTGGTTTCCGAGCCAGATTCCCCATATACTTTAAATATATTATTAAGTCTTACAATCATAACTATTCACCTACAATGCCTGATACAGTCTTCATTCCTTCGCTATAGTCTTCCATTGGATATGCCAGTTTCACGTCCTTATCAATACCTGAAACCTCATATACCATCTGCTCTTCAAAGTAATCACCAAGCTCTATAGACTTCTTTGCAAGCTTTCCATTATTATCAACCCATACAAAAGGATTTCCATCTTCATCATATGCTATGTAATAATCATATATATATGTTCCATCTGAAAAATCCATTTCAGGTGCATCTGTTTGACCTATTTCGATATAAAGATGTTGTCCCATCATTAGGCCTTCACTGTTATCCAAAGTTACATAAAAAGGATATTTAGTAGATGAACCTTCAGCTGAATCTCCACCATAATTATTTTCATTATTCTCCTCTTTTGATTCAGTATCAATTTTAGTAATGGTACCTGACCAAGTCTTAGATTCATCTACGCGAGAACGAAGTGTAACAGGCTCATCCACGTTTATTGCCCATACATTTTGCTCATTTATTTGTCCCTTAACACGCATTTCCTTTGATGCTAAAATCGTAATAAACGCACCATCTGTTGTATAAGGATTAGTATCATCAGCAATCTTAGTAATAGTTCCGGCTACCGCAGATTTGACTGTCGAATTATTAATCTTTTTATTATTCTCTTCTATCTTAGCCTTTGTTCGCTCAATAGAATTATTTGTAATTGCATTATCTGTAGTTAGGCCATTGATTTGATTTTGTAAATCTTCTTTTTCATTTTTCTCCTTTTCAGTCTGGCCTTTAATCTTAGCTATATCAGCTGTAAGCTTTTCAATCTGTCTATTATTGTTCTCAATGGTAAGATTGTAGCCCTCTATATCAAACCCAAACTGAACTATTTCAGCTTCAAGACTATCTGTTTTATAAGAGAAAAGTGGAGTTCCTTCTGTAACAGTATCCCCTTCAGAAACAAATATCTGATCTAATTCACGTTCTGAGCTTTTAGTGATACTGGTGGTTTCCTGACCTTCTACAACCCCCATAAAAACATCAGGAGTGTAGCTTGAGCCACCACCCATTATTTCTGATAAAGGTGTTACATAAATCTGAGATGATTCAGATGAAGAACCAGATGATTTACTTAAGATTCCAGACTTAAATACAAACACTGCAGACGCAGCAATAACAGCAATTAAAATAATTGCTATAAGCTTCTTTTTCATAAACTATTCTTCCTTTCGATCAGTTGCAAACTGTTCTAGTTTCAATAATACAGTTATAACATTAATATAGAGGTAATGCAACATTACCTCTATACATTATTTATAATATTTAATTATTATTATCTACACAAAAGTGTTTCCTTTGTTGATATACATTTATCCGCCAAGCAAACTATCCATGCTTCCCTGCATTTTGGCACTTTAGTAATGTTAAGCGGCCACATATGGCTCTCTATTACACCTTGGGTTTTCTTGCTGATTCCAAAATGATTAGTTGCATTTTCCATAGCCGTTCTTGAATGAGAAAAACCATGTAGCCCATGTCCCTCATCTGTAACATGCCAATCATATAAATAATAATCATGCAAGAATGCACCCACAGTAAGTACCTTTTCATCAGCACCTAAGTGAAATCTTTCATTAAGCCAAAAGCTAAGTCTTGTAACGCTTTCCACGTGGTCAAATGTAGATATTCTACCGTGTTGAACAAACTCCTTCATTCTTTGAACCCTTGCATCTGATTTGAAGGGAGCAAGAATTGATTTAAGTCTTAATTCTTCCTCTGGTCTAAGTCTCATAAATACCTCCGACTAATACCATAACTTCAATAGACGCATCATATCAAAGAATTATGTACTAGTTGTGAATATTATAAAAAATAATGTTATCTGAATTTATAAAAGGAATCAGTCCTTCTTCCATCATTAAAGGAGCCCAAAAGTATAATTTCACCATCGGAATTGATTTCAGCTATTCCCAATTTTCCTGTATGTTCTTCTAAGTATGATATATAAAATACATAAACATCCTCAGTAAAGAAATAGTCATACCTTTGTTCATCTGTAAGCTCTTCCTCAACCTCAAGACAACAATCACCAATATCTAAATCAAATCTACCTACAAATTCAGTATCCGTTCTTGCAAATGTAACAGTATAGTTTTCCTCAACAGGGAAATCCAATATTATTTGATTATAGGCCTCATCCTCTGAAGAAACTGGTGTTACTTCAAAAGCAGAATTTCTTGGTTTTTCAATTGGATTATAGTCTGGAATACTTAAATACAATGCCATAATCCATATCTGTATTAATGAAATCGCGATTAAACAAACTATAAGTACTATTTGTAGAACCTTTTTTATATTAACATCAAGCTTCTTTTTGCTACTATCATTTTCTTTAATCTTGATTTGATTCTTGGCGTATTCACTGCCGCCAATTGTCTCCATACAATGATTACAGATTACATGATTATCCGCAGGCTGCCCACAAATAACGCACTTTTCATCAGTTTGCTGCCCTGCAGCTATGTCGAAAATCCTAGCTTTAAACCTTTTACCAAAAACAGAACCTAGAATCTCTCGCTCGTTTTCTAATCGAAGTATTCCCTCAACCACTTCCATACTACTAAAATCGTATTTGGAAGCGAGCTTAACCATATAAAAAAGCTCCTGTTTTAATCTTTCATCCCCCATAATCGCCCCTAATCTATATTTTTTCCTAATTTTTTGTCCATACCCTTAAAACATAGATAAGCCAAGAGCTTATTATCTCGTTCTAAAACCTTGCCAGCATATAGGATACCCCGTTCTTCCGCCTCAGCTCTAACAATTCTTGTCTTAACAGCCAAGCTGAAATCAGAATCATTAGCATTATCAGCAAAGTTAATCTCCACCAAATCTCCTATTGTAACCCTATACGAATTACCAATAAAAGAAATACCGCTATCGCTTATATCTAATACTGATACAGAAAAACGTCTTCCATCTTCCATAAGCGCAGAGCCTGGAGCTTTAACCATAACTCTTCCATCTTCTCTTCTTTCGCTGGAAGCTGCAATCTTTCCAAAGGCTCTTGCATCAATTGCGTAATAATTTATCCCCTTGAAATTAACCACATTAACGGATAAATTCTTCCAAACAACTCTTCCATTAGTGTGTGGATCGATACAATGCAATAAAAATGACATGCTTTCTGGGGAACCATTTGTAAAATCCACCACCTGTTCATTATAAATGTAAGGCTTTACCAATACCCCAGTGCCGTTGTTTGTACCTACAACTTCTGTTTTAAATTCAAATGATGAGTCACCTATAATTATCTCTAATGTGACCTCCTGGCCAGCGGCCAATTTATCGATTGTCATAATTCTTCTCCCGTAAAACTTATATTACTATTTTACCTAATTAATCGGCCTTTTTGAATAAATAATTTGTCTTTATTTATTTTTTTATAAAGAGCTCTGCCTGATTGCAGCTTCCACAACATGTTTAACAAGTATACTTGTTGTCACACCACCTACTCCACCTGGGACAGGTGTAATGGCACTAACTAAATTCTCTACCTCATCAAACCTCACATCACCGCAAAGCTTATTTTTTTCATCATTCCAACTAATTCCAACATCAATAACAGTTTGATTTTCTTTAAGATAATCTGCTCCAACACTTTCCATCTGCCCAGAAGCAACCACTACAATATCTGCTTCCTTGGTAATACTTGGAACATCAACGGTCTTAGTATGACAGATAGTCACTGTAGCATTCTCATGCATAAGAAGCATGGCAATTGGGCGTCCTATAACAAGCGAACGTCCAATGACAGCTACCTTCTTTCCCTCTATAGGAATATCATAAAATTTAAGGATTTCCATAGCCGCTTCTGCTGTGCAAGGAGAAAAGCCCAGCTTAGTATTTGTAAAAACTCCAGCCAATGATAAATCTGTACAGCCATCTACATCCTTAGCTGCTAATAGCATATTTCTAGCTTTACTCTCATCAATATGCTTTGGAAGCGGTCTAAACATAAGTATTCCGTTTATTGTTATATCTTTATTTAATTTATCAAGTGCGTCTAAATATTCTTCTTCCGTTACATCTATTGGTAATGAAACCACCTTTACCTCAACGCCCACCAGTTCGCAGCGTTTCTTAGCACCTCTTTCGTAGGAAAGATCATCCTCTCGCTCTCCAACTCTAAGAATCGCAAGTGTAGGATTAATTCCATTTTCTTTAAGCTCCTTAACCTTATCAATTAACTTCCCGTTAAGATTTTCAACAACATCTTTTCCCTTAAGTAATTTAGCCATGCTTCCTCCAAACTATAATCGTGATATAACTTCTGTGTATATAATATTTGCCGTATCAATATATTTATCTAAAAGCTCTTCAACCTCAGTATCAAGCTTAGCTGCATATTCTTTATCCTTCATGAGCCTGGTATTTACCTTTACGTTTACCGCCGCACCCTTCATAGCACCTGAAAGTAAAGCCACTCCTGTAGCGGCATCACTAATCATTATCTTTGAACCTTTTTTTGCAAACTCTTCTTGTAAGTCGATGGCATCTCCACAAAGCTTAACAATTTTAAACGGTACAGAAGCAGCATTTTTTAGGCATTCTTCCATAATAGCATCTCTTTTTGGATCATCCTTCGAAATAGAATACGCCTTAGATAATGGTTCAAATGCTATTGCGTCTTCATCAATACATTCTAATAGCTGTTCTTGCAATATCTTAGCTTTTTTCATCAAAGTCTTAATATCTTCTTCTACATCAGCATAGGTTTTCTTACCAACTGTAAATTCCCCAACCATATTTCCCAGGGCAATTCCAATACTAGAGACAAGAGCACTTGCCCCTCCTCCACCTGGAACAGATGTCTTAGAAGAAAGTAAATTTGTAAACTCTGTAACACTAACATTTAATAAGCTCATAACATTCCTCCTATAATAAAAGACCTTGGAAATCCTCCAAGGTCTCAATCACTTATAAAATCAAAAATTGTCATCTGATTAGAATCTGCGACTAAATTCTCGTAGGTCTCTTGTTCTTCCGCAGTCATTTCCCGCTGAAAAACATATGTCTCTTGTTTTATGACGCCATCCATATCAAAATACATCTGTCTGTATTTTGTTTTTGTACTGTTATCTAACATTATTCTTTGCCCATCTATTAATAATAAAATCATCTTTAATTCTATCATACTAGGGCAAAATTTCAATTAATTCTTTCTACGTTCATAACCAGACTGTGAATAAAATTTAGCCTTATCCTCAAGCATGTTATCATCAGCTATTTTGCAGAGCTCTTCAGGTAAAACATTTGGATAATCTCTTGTTGATGCCACTCCAATAGATGCAGTAAAACCAGTAACAAATTTGCCATTCCAGGTCTGGGCAATTTTAGTAAACTTATCGATTCGCCTTTTAAGCTCTGCCTCAGAAGCAATCAGCATAACTATAAATTCATCGCCACCAATTCTACTAATAACAGCAGTTGAGCTATCCTCAAAGGCTCCATTGAGACATTCAGCAGTAGCTCTAAGAAGCTCATCACCTGCATCATGGCCAAAATTGTCATTGTAATATTTTAGCCTGTTTACATCTATGTATACCACCGTAGTATCTTTTACCAGCTCTTTATCCGCCATAGCAGCTAGCTCTTCGTAAAAATATCTTCGATTGGTGAGATGCGTAAGCTCGTCAGTATAGGCAAATTCTTTAACCTGAACCAGTTCTTCCTGCTCTTCAACTCTAATGCCAATACGCTTATAAATAACCCCTACCTGTGTAGAAATATAAATAATAAGACCTATAACAATTATGACATTATAATTACTATCAATATTATTAATGTACATTGCAAGAGCCACAAGACATATAAACAAGAATAACAGGTTACCAATTGCAATGACTCGTCGTTCAGACTTTCTTTTGGCTTCTTTAAGGCTAGTGTATGAATAATAGCAAGCCAGACATACAATAAACAAATCAATAAAGTGACCAATAATTACTATCTGGCCCCAATCCAATATACCAAACAAGCTAAATATGAATAGCATGAGTATGCTTACTGAAAAAATGCCATCAAGCACATTGTCCCAAAAGCTTATTCTAAAATTAACCGCTCTTACAAGCTCTAAAAATGCCAAAGGCATTAACAAAAATGCTATTATCTCTAAAATAGCAAAGCCTGTTCCATTTCCGAATACCACATATAAAAGCCTTGTTTGGCACATTAACCACATACTAGATAACATTGCAAAAAATCCAGCGTAAAGCAACGCTTCAAAGGACAATCTACGTAATATATGGGAACGCTTTATAATGTAATAGGCCGCAACAAGAGCCTCACAAAAGCCAAAAAACATAAGTATTACAGCAATAGAAATCTGCAACCATTCATTTTTAAGAATGTATATTCCATAGCCCGAGCGTGTTGAAATAACAGAACCGTATATTTCTGCACCATATAACGATTGCTGCAAGTTAAGATCAATATCTACACGTTTGCCAGAATACTCCGGCTTCATCCTCACATGGATTTCCTTCTTACCTACATTGGAAGAAACATTAAACAGCTTTTGGTCTAATGTACGATAAACCTCCTTGCCATCAATATAAACAACCGCGCTCTCGTAATAGCATCTAAAAATTAAAAACTGATCTCCATATACTGTTGGCAGTACATTACTAATCCTAAATTCATCCTATGCCTCATAAGGAAACTTAACATCTACACCATTAATGGTCCAACCATTTTCATAATCTACAAAGTTCTCCTTAATGCTGCCATCTTCCTGATTAGAATAGGCAAAGCCTAACATTTCTATAAAGATGATTAGAATAATATATATAGCAGCAATAATCTTTCGTATAAACCCCTTATCCATAGCTCACCCCACAATTTACGCTAGTTTTCAGGTACCTCTATTCCAAATTCACTAGGTAAAAATCTTGGACATACATTGTCCGATGTAACAATGACAGATGCAGCTAGTGTTGAACCAATCTCACAAGCCTCCTGCATTGTTTTTCCGTATGTAAGACCCACAGTAACACCTGCAAAGAATGAATCTCCTGCTCCTGTAGTATCCTTTACATCTACCTTTCTTGCTGGAACAAATCCAGTGTTACCATCTATATCGGCATATATTGCACCCTTGCCACCAAGTGTAACAATCATCTTTTTAATCTGAGCACCCTGAACCTTCTTAACCAGAATCTCTTCCATCTCCTCAGGAGTCTTTTCTGAATAATCATCCATAAACAGAATTCCTGCCTCCTGCTGATTGCATACAAAGCATTCTACATTCTTAAGAAAATCTCTACGCTCTACAGCAATGCTCATGTTTGAAACCGCTGCGTATACCTTAAGATTATACTTTTCAGCGTACTTGAACACTCTTTTTATAGTGTCCTTTTCCATATCTATCTCAAGAGCAATACTATCTGCATCCTTAAAAATTTCATCTCCCTCTTCATCAAGAATATCATTAATAACTGAAAGGTCAGGACGCTTTGATATAGATGCAACAACATCTCCATGATTATCAAATACAGCCAACCATTTACCCATTCCATCAGGAGTGCGTCGAACAAATCTTGTATCTACCTTGTGATTATTAAGCTTCTCTAACACACCTGTACCGATTCCGCTTTCATCAACAAGACTTACAAATGTAGGTCTAAGCTCAACATTTGCAATATCTTCAACAACATTTCTACTAACGCCACCATGAACCTCTTCTACAGTTCCAACATTTCTTCCCGCTGGAATATAACTAGATGTTGAATGACCTTTAATATCAATAAATACTGCTCCTAAAACTACGATACCCATGTTAATTCCTCTTTCTTTAATTTATAATCTATCCGATTATAACACTCGAGAACATATTAGCAAATATTTGTGTAAAATTTATAGAGAAATATGTTAGAATTTGAATAATTAAACGAGGTATTTAAAATGATTAAAGTAGATTTAGTAACAGGCTTCTTAGGTAGTGGTAAAACAACTTTTTTAAAACTATATGCAAAGCATTTCATGGATAAAGGACTTAGAATCGGTATTCTAGAAAACGATTATGGTGCCGTAAACGTTGATATGCTTCTTTTAAACGAGCTTAGAGGGGATAATTGCGAGCTTGAAATGGTCGCAGGTGGATGTGATGCTGACTGTCACAGACGCCGTTTTAAAACAAAGCTTATTGCTATGGCCATGAGTGGCTATGATAGAGTTATAATTGAACCTTCCGGTATATTCGATGTGGACGAATTTTTTGATGTGCTCCATGAAGAGCCACTAGACAGATTCTATGAAATAGGTAACGTAATTACGATAGTTAATGCAAAGCTTGAAGATGAATTGTCAACAGATTCTGATTTCTATTTAGCTTCTCAAATTGCAAATGCCGGAATGATTGTTCTTAGCAGAACCCAGCTTACTGACAATACTCAAATAGAAAAAACAAAGGCGCATTTGAAGCGTGCTGCTGAGAACTGCCAGCTCAAAATCGACATAGACAAGCTTTGCTATACAAAACCTTGGGATGATTTGACTGAAGATGATTTTGCTATACTTACGAACTGCAGCTACGCTACCCGTTCTTACATTAAAAGAAGAACCACAGATGACGGCGGATACAAAACTGTTTATTTCTTGGAACTTCCAATGAAAAAGTCAGCTATAAAAGCTAAAATTAACACTCTTATGTCTGACGAAGCTTTTGGAACTATCCATAGAGCAAAGGGGTTCTTCCTTGACGAAGGAATCTGGTATCAGTTCAATGCCACCCATGATGATTTTGAACTAACCGAAATGCCAGTAGGCCAGGAAGTATTTATCGTTATAGGTGAAAATCTAAACGAAAAAGGGATAAAAGAATATATGCAAAAATAAAAATCCTGTTAGGCCAACAAAAATTATATTTCTCCAATAATCTAAAAGGATTTTCTTGAGAAATATAATTCTTGTTACCTTCAGGATTTTTTAGTTAACTATTTCCCCTGCGATAGCACTTTTAGCTGCTGTAACAGGGCTGGCAAGATATATCTTAACCTTGCTGGTTCCCATTCTTCCAAGGAAATTTCTATTATTTGTGGCAACCACCACCTCATCATCTGAAAGAATTCCGCCACCTCTACCGCAGCAAAGCCCACAGCCTGGTGTAGTAATAATGCAGCCTGCATCATTAAGAATTTCTATTGTCCCATCATGAAGTGCCTCTCTGTATATCTTACGACTGGCAGGCGTAACAATCATCTTTACGAAAGGTGCTACATGCTTTCCCTTTAGGATTGCTGCAGCTGTCCTCAAATCCTCTAATCTTCCATTTGTGCAGGAGCCTAAAAATACTTGATTCACCTTAACTCCCTTAAGCTCAGACACAGGCTTAATATTATCAACCAATGAAGGACATGCGCATACTGGTACAAAATCCTCAGCTCTATATCTTAAAACCTTCGAATAAATAGCATCATCGTCAGCCTTAAGTGCCTTAATACTGTCATCATAAGGAATCTTGCAATAATCGCAGGTCTTCTCATCTGGTGCAAAAATACCACATTTAGCACCTGCCTCTACAGCCATATTAGACATAGTCATTCTGCTTGCAACACTCATAGCTTCCACTGTGCTACCTGTAAATTCAAGTGACTGATATGTTGCTCCTGAAGCTGTCAAATCACCAATAATTCGAAGAATTATATCTTTAGATGTTACGTTTCCAGGCAAAGTTCCATCTATCTCAACCTTTATAGTCTCTGGAACCTTAATCCACAGCTCTCCTGTTCCAAGAATACCTGCCATTTCCGTGTAACCAATACCTGTTGAGAACGCCCCCACACATCCATAAGTTACTGTATGACTATCTGTTCCAAAGGCAATATCTCCAGGCTTTACATAGCCTGCCTCAGTCATTAGCTGATGGCAGATTCCATCTGTTCTATGAACGTTCTTGATTCCATATTTTTCAGCAAACTCATCCCCCACTCTAAAGTGTCGGCTGTCATCCACCTGTGTTGCAGGAAGGAAATGGTCATATATAAGCACAACGCTATCAGGCTTTGCAACCTTGCTAAATCCCATCTCTTCAAACTTCTGTACGGCAAATGGTACCATAATATCATCAATCATGCACCAGTCTACAGGTACTGTAACAATATCTCCTGGCTTTACCTCATGCCCTACCTTATTTCCAATTATCTTTTCAACTAATGTATGTCCCATAGTATCTCCAATTAATCCAAACCATTCTTCTTTCTCATTGCCTTAACCAGTCCACCTGCTTCTAATATCTCTAGCAGATTATCAGGAAGTGAGGCTATAGGATATGATTTTCCATTAACCTTTATTTCCTTACCAGTTTCCACCTCTGCCACATCACCCTCTTTAACCTCATCATACAAATCAGGCTGCTCTATTAGAAGGAGTCCATTATTAATAGCATTTCTAAAGAAGATTCTTGCATAGCTTTTAGCCACTATGCATGAAATTCCAAGCGCCTTTACCACCTCAGGAGCCTGTTCTCTAGATGAACCGCAACCAAAATTATGGCCTGCTACTATCATATCACCTGGCTGTATTTTAGCCGCAAGCTCTGGACGCAGCGGACTAAAAGCATAAGGCTTCATATCTTCCACAGTCTCAAATGCTAAATATTCTGTAGGCAAGATAATATCTGTATCTATATCATCTCCAAGTTTCCAAATCTTTGCTTTAAACATACGCTTTCTCCTAGTCTATATATAAAAGAATCCATCCTAGATTTTCATGCTCCCGGAAGCCATCTCCCATTGGAGCCAAGGGAACCTCCCTAAAGGGTCCCTCCTTAACTCCATGGGGCCCTCTTCCTCGCGCTCGCCAACTTCTACAAGGATTCTTTTATTCCTAAAGTTTCTCAGCTGATACAATATATCCACGTACGGCGGATGCGGTGACGGTGGCGGCGCTGGCAAGATAGACGAATGAATCCTTGTGGCCTGCGCGTCCCTTAAAGTTGCGGGTGCCTGTAGATATGAGAGTCTCTCCCTCTCCAATAACGCCCTGGCAAGCTCCCCAACATACTGAGCAGTTAGGATTCATAACCATGGCTCCTGCTTCCATAAATATATCTAAGAGTCCTTCCTTAAGAGCCTGCTTATAGACAGCTCTACTTGCAGGAACCACCAAAAATCTCACCTTATCTGCCACATGCTTTCCCTTAATGATAGCAGCTCCCACTCGCAAATCTTCAATACGTCCATTATTACAGCTGCCAAGGAAGGCTTCATCAATCTTTGTACCTTCGCATTCACTTACAGGCACTACGCTATCTACAAAATGAGGCTTCGCAACGATAGGTTCAATCTCAGCCAAATCAATATCTATTACCTGTGAAAATACCGCATCTTCGTCAGATTTAAATATCGCCTTAGGCTCTCTACCATGCTCCTTAAGATAATCAAGCGCCACATCATCCACTTCCATAAGAGCAGTCTTGGCACCGGCCTCAACACATAGATTACATATAGCAATTCTATCTGCCATTGAAAGACTGGCCATGCCATCCCCTACAAATTCCATAGCCTTATAGTTGGCTCCATTCGCTGAAATCTGACCAATTATTGTCAGAATCAAGTCTCTAGCATATACACCATCTCTTAGCTTACCATGAAGATTAATCTTAATAGTCTCAGGAACTAGTAGCCATGATGTACCTGTAACCATGGCATACAGATAGTCTGTACAGCCTACACCTGTTCCAAATGCTCCAAGAGCACCATAAGCACATGTATGTGAATCAGCGCCAAATATCAGCTCGCCTGGGCGCACATGATTTTCCATCATAACCTGATGGCACACACCTTCGCCCTCATAAAATGTAATACCATGTTCCCTTGCAAAATCCCTCATCTTTTTATGACTAGCTGCAGTCTTTGGACTATCTGATGGAATATTGTGATCAATAATCCACACCAGCTTACTCACATCTGCAATCCTAGGATTCTTCAAATTGTTGTACATATCTATAGTCAAATGCGTTGTTCCATCATTTGACATCAATCTATCTAATGTAACAGTTTCGATATCGCCTGCCTTGCAGCTTTCTACACCAGCTGCGGCTGCGATTATCTTTTCAGCCATTGTCATTCCCATAATTATTGTCTCCTTATAGTCCGCATAGTTACGCAAACAAGCATTATATTTCCCCGTTCAACGAGGCGATTAGACCGCCCTGATCTAATATTTCCTGCATTTTAGCTGGAAGCTTGGTGCAAGAATAGGTGGTGCCGCCTGTTTTTATGATTCCCTGTTCTAAATCAAGCTCCATATCATCGCCTTCTTTAACCACATCGTAGAGCTCCTTGCTAACGATTACAGGCATACCAATGTTGATAGAGTTTCTATAGAAAATTCTGGCAAAGGATTTAGCAACAACAGCCTTAACCCCAAGAGCCTTTAGCACACTAGGTGCCTGCTCTCTAGATGAACCACACCCAAAATTCTCATCCGCCACAACGAAATCACCTGGCTTAACCAGCTTTGCAAACTCGCTGTTTAGCGATTCAAATGTATGTGTCTTCATTTCGTCTATAGTTGGAAATAGTAGATACTGGGAAGCGATAATCTGATCAGTATCCACATCTTTGTTGAATTTAAATACTTTACCCATAACAAGACTCCTTAATTATTTTTCATATATTCTATCCTAATTCTTTAGTAATTTAAAGAGGTAAATCATCTGTTTTCTATTTAGAACTTTAAATAATAATGATTATGGATTATTATATTAAATACGATTTTAATTTTAGGAGATATATCATGAATTTAGTATTAATCGGAAGAATCTTTTCTTTATTAGCTTGTATCCTTATGGTTATCATTGGATATCTAAAACATAAAAAAACAATACTTTGGGCTCAGAACCTTCAGTTTATCCTGTTTTCTATTTCATATGCCTGCCTAGGAGGCATCGCCGCTGTTGTTGGTAATATGGTCAGCCTTCTTCGAAATCTTATTTGCCTCAAGTGTAACCTTACTCTTCCACTACAGATTTTCTTTATCGGCTTCCAGGGTGTATTTACATTCATTACTACCCAAAACAGATGGATTGATTGGCTCCCATTTGTAGCTGCAACATGTATTACTTTATCACTTAGTTCAAAGAAGGATATCATTATAAAGCTTGGTTGTATCGGTAGCATTCTTTGCTTCGGCACCTACGATTTCTTCCTTCAGAACTGGATTGTATTTGGATTCGATTGTTTCTCACTTGTAACTAGCTTAATTGGTGTTTACAGAATCACCTTTGATAAAAAAGAAGCGGAAGAGACCTTTTAAAGGCTCTTCCGTTTTTTAAAATCTTAGCATTAACTCTCGTTCTATTTCTTCACCATTTCTATAATATACTCTTGGTACTCTCTTACTTACAGCACATGTAAGCTCGTATGGTATAGTTCCAGCCAAAGCTGCCAAATCATCTACTGAATTATTCTCACCAAAGATTTCTACTTCACTTCCAACATCAACAGATGGCATATCAGTAATATCAATCATACACATATCCATGCAAATCTTACCGCGAAGCTTTGCAGGACCTTCCTTGGTAATAAGCGAACAATTATTAGAAAGACTCCTAAGGAACCCATCAGCATATCCATATGGAAGTACACCTACTCTTGTAGTCTTGTCTGTAACGTAGGTTCTACCATAGCTTATAGCTGTTCCTTCGGGATAAATCTTTATGGTGCTAACTGTAGTCTTAAGCGTCATGGCAGGACGAAGATTCATTTCACGAGCGAATTCCCCATATCCGTATAAAAGTAGACCTGGGCGAACCATATCAAGGTAGGTCTCAGGGAAACGTGCTGTAGCACCAGTATTAGCACAATGTCTAATCTTAAACTTATGTCCTAGTCTTTCCTCAACAGCCTTGATTACGCTTGTAAATAATTCAAACTGATGCTTTGTGTATTCATCATTGTTCTCACCAAACTCATCTGCAACAGCAAAGTGAGTGAAGATTCCCTCTGCATCTAGGCCAGGTAATCCACAAGCCTCTGCGATACCATTAACTCCAGTATCAAAATATGTGTTATCACAAAGATACCCAAGTCTAGACATTCCTGTGTCTACCTTAATGTGAATCTTTAGGGTGCCTCCGCATTTAACCGCCTCTGCACTATATTCGTCTGCCTTGGCCTTGCATGTAACAGCCTGTGTAATATTGTATTCAATCAGGCGTCCAACCTGCTCCTTTGGTGTGTGGCCAAGAATAAGGATTGGCATTGTAATTCCATTAGAGCGAAGCTCTAAAGCCTCATCAGCACTGCTGACAGCTAAGTAGTCTGCCCCAAGCTCCTGCAAAAGGCGCCCCACCTGAATACTACCATGTCCGTAGGCATCTGCCTTAACTACTCCAAGAAATTTAACATCGCTTCCGATTTTCTGTCTGATTACTTTATAATTGTAGGCTATTGCATCCAAATTGATGTCAGCCCATGTACGTCTAAGTGTTGATTCCATTATAGTATTGCTCCCATATATTTATTCAAACAATACTATTATATCCTTTTATCAAAAAAACTAAAGTACCTTTGAAAGAAAGTCTTGAAGTCTTTGACTTTGTGGATGCTCGAAAATATCCGAAGGTGTTCCTTGTTCTTTGATTCCTTGTTCATCAAAGAAAAGCACTCTATCGGCCACCTCTCTTGCAAATCCCATTTCATGTGTTACCACTACCATAGTCATGCCCTCATCTGCAAGCTCCTTCATTAGCGATAGAACCTCCTTTACCATCTCTGGATCAAGGGCACTGGTTGGTTCATCAAATAAGATAACCTCAGGATTCATCGCAAGTGTACGTGCTATGGCAATACGCTGCTTTTGGCCGCCTGACAAGCTATCCGGATAAGCATCTGCCTTATCACTAAGTCCAACTCTGTTTAACAGCTCAGCAGCCTTGGCATCTGCCTTGGCCTGAGACATAAGCCCAAGCTTAACTGGCGCAAGTGTAAGATTCTTCTTTATTGTAAGATGCGGAAATAGATTAAAATGCTGAAATACCATTCCAACTCTACGTCTCACGTCATCTATATCCACACTTTTTTTTGTAATATCCTCACCATCCAAATATATAGCGCCTTCTGTTAGCTCCTCAAGCTGATTTAGAGTTCTAATAAAGGTAGATTTGCCACATCCACTAGGGCCTATAATGGCTATAACCTCTCCCTTTTCAATCTGCATATTTACATTCTTCAAAACCACATTTTCACCGAAGGATTTTGAAAGATTTTCTACTTTTATTAATACTTCCGCCATAATATCTCCTCTATTTCTCATTCTTTCTAAGCTTCATTTCAAGTTTTGAAACTCCCAAGTTAAGCACCTGCACAATAGCAAGATAAATAAGGGCAACTGCTATCAGTGGAAGAAAAGCTTCATATGTAATACTTCTGATAATATCTCCACCACGTGTCAAATCCATAAGACCAATATAACCACAAATAGAAGTCTCCTTAATAAGAGAAATAAATTCGTTAGCAAGTGAAGGTAACACAGTCTTAATTGCCTGTGGCAAAATGATAATAGTCATAGTCTGCTTGTAGTTAAGACCAAGACTTCGTCCTGCTTCCATCTGTCCATCATCCACTGACATAATTCCACCACGCATAATCTCTGCAACATAAGCACCTGAATTTATAGCAAAAGCTATGATAGCAACTAATATCTTTGGTACATTGACAGCTTTAAAAACAACATAATAGATAATTAAAAGCTGAATCATGATAGGTGTACCTCTGATAATTGTAAGATAAAGCTTACAAATAGCGTTTAATAGCTTTAATCCGCCAGTCTTATCATAGGTAACGCGCACAATAGCTACTAAAAAGCCGATTATCATACCGGCAAGAACAGCACAAAGTGCGATAACAAGTGTGTTACCCAATCCCTTTAAAAGAAATGTCCATCTGTTATCATCAACAAAATTTCTCTTAAGATTTGCTACAAAACCAAGACTATCTCCGGAAAGTGATTCATCCTTCACTATGATTGCCTGCATTGTTGTTACATATGAATCAGAGAAATTAATAGATTTAAGTCTCTCCTCTGTCATAGTCATACCAGCAATACCAACATCTGCCTTATGAGACGATACTGCATTAATGATACTGTCAAACTCCATATCCTCAATTTCTACCTTGCGACCAATCTTATCTCCTATGGCAGTGATAAGCTCCATATCAATACCAACTATTTCACCATTTTCATAATACTCGTATGGTGGGAAGGCAGCATTTGTTGCAACAACAAGAGTACCATTATCGTAGGTAGTGCCCTCTGGTGTTACATAAGGGCATGTCCCCTTTGTATCATCACCAATATAATTGGCAGTTATTTGTTCAACTACTCCTTCTTCCTTAAGCTCTACCAAAGCCGCATTCACTTCATCTAAAAGCTCATTATTATCCTTTGCAATGCAGATTGCATATTCCTCCTCTGTGAATGGCTCGTCTAAAATAGTAAGAGTTGGTTCGTTTGCAGTACTGGCAATAGCAGGCTGCTCATCAACGATTACACAGTCTACCTTACCCTGCTTAAGAGCCTGAACAGCATCGGCAATCTTGTTATATCTATCAACAGTTGTTCCTGCCTCATCTCCCTCGTAGTCTGATGCATATAAATCACCAACTGTACCAAGCTGCACCCCGATTCTAGACCCCTCTAAATCATCTGCAGATGTAATTTGTTTTGTTTCTGTAGCCTTATTCCCGCAGCCCACAAGCATTACTGTGGCGGCAAGAAGCATTAATGATAATAGTTTCTTCCTCATGTATATTTATCCCTTTACTATGTATTTTTATACATTATATCACAATTTAATTATAAAAAAAGTACCTAATTAAACATAATCAGATACCTTCTTAATATTTATTTGTTAGATTTTGCCAAACGTCTTACTCTTCTTACACTAGTTGATTTCTTAGTGCCTCTCCTTCTTGGGTTATGCGCCTTCCTGTATTCAGCTATCTCAGCAAGCAATTTCTCGTAATCTCTTTCAAATAATAGTTCACTGACCTGGGCATTCAAATCCTCTTTATCAATTCTGGTTTCAGGTATAAAGGGCTCACATCCTTCTAGCTTTGCCGCCCTCTTAATTCTAGTAATTTCAGCCTGTGTAAGCGGAAGCTTTGTCCACTCCATAATAGTCTTTCTAATAAACGACTTACTCTTACCAGGGTATTTAGGCATTTTGTAGCGTTCCTGTAAAAGCGCAAGCTCTGGTCGCCACAAAAGCTCCAGCTTTCTATTTAACTTCATTTTCTTGTTAAGTACAGGTCTTCTCAAGAAATAAAAATCAGCCTTTTCATCCACCGCATCCACTGTAATAATTCCCCAATGCTCAGGAATATGTTCACCCACATGATTAGCATGGCTTGTTCCAACTACCACTATATTGTAATCAAAGTATTTATCATAATCCTTTATCTGACTTTCTAATCTGACATAAGTATCTGCATCAGATTTTATCTCAATTCCAACAAGTGCTCCAGTGATTACCATAATCACATCAGCCCTTGAGTTTCCCATCATCTTCTCTTCTATGATTCTGGTTTTTCCATATTCACATTCGAGGAAATCAAACAAAGGCTCCCTTATATCTTTATCCTTTAACATAGCTGCTCCAATAGATTTAATTCATGGAATCTATCTTAGCAAGTATTGCTTCATAAGATTCGCCACCATTTTCCAGTCCAGGTGTAACACTATTAGTATCAATGTATTTTAAAAGATTTTCGTCATATTCATCCTGACTAGAAAGCTCTTCTCCATTTATCTCCCAATAAGAAATAATAGGATTGCCATTTTCATCAAAGCTATCCTCTGCCCAAATATCCATTGGTCTGCAGGTTCCATAGGCTATTTGAACCCAAAATCCATCTTTAATAGCCACTACATAATCATTTAATGCAGAATCAGCAACAATGTTTTCATGGGCAATCACATTATTTACACCCTTTATGTACTGAATATCCAGCAACTGACTTGAAAAAATATTAACTGTAGAGCCTGTAAATGTAGCAATTGCAACCTGGTCATCGTAGGTTTTATAAACAAGCTCAGGAATTTCATCCCCATCAACATAAATTAAAGCATAGCTATGTTCATATCCATCGTTGTTACAATCCTCAATCAAAGCCTTGTAGCCTTCCTGCCAGCTTTCGAACTCTGTGACCTCAGCATCCCCCTGTCTCATGTAAGATGCACCAATTCTATCACCTATCTCAAAAGCTTCGTTATATTCATCTGAGTGACTTGCATTTTCAACAACTTCTATCTTTACATCATCATAGTTTTCTTCCTCTTCATCAACAGCTTCCTCTTTAACATCCTTAGAACTATCCGTAAGAGACTTTGGTCCATTGTCCCTTGCCTGCTCTAAACCACAACCTGAACATACACCAGAAATTGTAAATATTAAAACTAATGATAAAATTCTTTTTTTCATATTGCCTCCTAAAAAATCATCTCCTTTATCATTATACAAGATTTAATAAAAAAATCGCAGTCTAATTCTTTCTAAAAAAAACAAAACGACCTAGGCAAATGCCTAGGCCGTTAGATATTTTAAGGAAATTTGTAAATAATAAACTATTTAACGTTAAATGCATCCTTACCTGGATAGCAAGCTGCACCACCAAGCTGCTCTTCAATACGAAGAAGCTGGTTGTATTTAGCAACACGTTCTGTACGTGATGGAGCACCTGTCTTAATCTGGCATGTGTTAAGAGCTACAGCAAAATCTGCGATTGTTGTATCCTCTGTCTCACCTGAGCGGTGTGAAGAAATTGCTGTATATCCTGCCTTGTGAGCCATCTTGATAGCCTCAAGTGTCTCAGATACTGAACCAATCTGGTTAAGCTTAATAAGGATTGAGTTACCACATCCATTAGCAATACCCTTTGAAAGACGCTCTGTGTTTGTAACGAAAAGGTCATCACCTACAAGCTGAACCTTATCACCAATCTTAGCTGTCATCTTCTTCCAGCCTTCCCAATCTTCCTCATCAAGACCATCCTCGATAGAAATAATTGGATACTTCTCTACAAGCGCTGCCCAGTGATCAATAAGCTCATCTGTAGTAAAGTCCTTGCCAGACTTAGGCTGATGATAGAAGCCCTTGCCCTTCTCTGACTTCCACTCACTAGATGCAGCATCCATGGCAATCATGAAATCCTTACCTGGCTCAAAACCAGCAGCCTTGATAGCCTTAAGGATTGTCTCGATAGCATCCTCATCATTCTTAAGTGAGTTAGGTGCAAAACCACCTTCATCACCTACTGCAGTAACATCACCCATATCCTTAAGGATAGCCTTAAGAGCATGGAAAACCTCAGCGCACCAGCGCAAGCACTCGCTAAATGATGGAGCACCAACAGGCATAATCATAAACTCCTGTGTATCAACAGCACTATCAGCATGTGCACCACCATTTAAGATGTTCATCATAGGAACTGGAAGCTTAGTACCCTGTACACCACCAAGGAATCTATATAGAGGAATCTCAAGAGATGTAGCAGCTGCTCTACAGCAAGCGATTGATGTAGCAAGGATTGCATTTGCACCAAAGTTAGACTTATCCTTTGTGCCATCAGCCTTAATCATAGCAGCATCAATTGCATAGATGTCAGATGCATTCATACCGCAGATAACCTCTGCAATAGGTCCGTTGATGTTATCAACAGCCTTCTTAACACCCTTACCTAAATATCTATTCTTATCTCCATCGCGAAGCTCTAAAGCTTCGAATTCACCTGTTGATGCACCTGATGGAGCCATACCTCTTCCAACAGTACCATCAACAAGAGTAACTTCACATTCTACAGTAGGATTTCCTCTTGAATCAAGAATCTCTCTACCTACAACCTTTTCAATCTCTAAGTAATCCATTAATTACTTCCTCCTTCTTAAATTAGGGAACTCCCTTAATTGGTAGCAACAATATAGGAGTTCCACAATGATTTACACATGTTAGCGTTAGCTAACCGTAAGTAGATTAACAGAACCATGTAAAATCGTCAAGAAGTTTAGATGAATTCTCTTTAAAATTTTTGAATCCACATCGAGCTGAATAAAAATAAAAGCTAGACCATTTGGTCTAGCTTTTATTTTTAGTAGCGAGAGGGGGATTCGATTCTCGCCTGCCGGCTCGGTCGGCTCGCAACCATGTGGTCCACTGGACCACGCTCGCCCCTCGACATCGCGGGAGCCCCGCGGTTTGATTGAGTTAAATCCACATCGAGCTGAATAAAAATAAAAGCTAGACCATTTGGTCTAGCTTTTATTTTTTAGTAGCGAGAGGGGGATTCGAACCCTCGACACCGCGGGTATGAACCGCGTGCTCTAGCCAACTGAGCTATCTCGCCATAGTGACAATTATTTGATTTAAAATGGGACCTACAGGGCTCGAACCTGTGACCCTCTGCTTGTAAGGCAGATGCTCTCCCAGCTGAGCTAAGATCCCAGAGCTTTTCGCGATTTGTGTACCGCTTCAAGCGACTTGTATAATATAGCATTGGATTAAGAGAATGTCAACTCAAAAATAAATATTCGCAATACTTTTTTTCTGCGCATTAATTTGCTGAAACTTCCATTCCTTCACTTACGCCTTGCCTCTTAACAAGGCGTAAATTGAAAGAATAAATGTTATCTATTTTTTACAGCAAACCAGCTAGTACAAATACTAAAGGTGAGTTCCAATAAATGGTAATCTCATTTAATGAGTAACAATCCACATGATCTATATAACATTTCATAGGTGGTGTATTCTTAGAAAGCTTACTTGCTCTCTCATCCTGTAAGCCTGTGTTAGGGCCTCCAGATACCAGCCCTGGCCATGCATCTAATTTAGCTGCAAAGGTTGGACGAAGGTGAGGATTTTTAAATGCTTTTTCACCATTTCCTGTAACATAGCTTACGTCCATACTGTTACAGCCAAGTAAATAATCAAGACCGGCTGTTATCGTATTTGCGTATTTATCATTAGGCTCTAATACATTTGCAACTGTAAGCACCATAAGGTACTTTAACAATTCCATATTGCTACCCCAGATAAAGTTTTCCTTTTTCATGCATAAGCCAAATCCATTAGCGGTCCCATTACTAACAAGCCTATCAGCTTCATGCAAAATGGCGGCTTTCGCAAACGTGTAAAGCTCACTTTCATCATCCTGTAAAATAAGGGATAGGACTCCAAGTCCTGCAACATCAGCCCAGCCGAGACAGGTGAAAATATCCCCTGTGTACTCCTTAAATGCATCACTCTTATCATAATTTTCTATGAATGGCTTTTGCTTTAGAGCATCTTCATAATACTTCTTTTCTCCTGTGGCTTCGTAAAGAGAAGCTGCTGCCCAAAATCGGTTAGAATAATCCTCATTTTCTGGATATTCCCCAGTGTTAGACCCATCAGCATTTTTAAATAATACAGCTTCACTGTGATCTTCTAGCCATTTATATGCCTTCAAAGACCTATTAAGAAGCTTATCAGCATATTCCTTATCCACTATTCTATAAACGGTATAGGCCAAGGCAAATACAGCTGCAATATCTGCTGTTGCCAAAGATGATACATTAAACAAAAACAGTTCCTCCTCATCTTCCTCTGGCATGATAAATGGTGCATGACTAAATGTAGTAACCTTGTGCCATACACTTCCATCCTCTCTTTGCATTTTCATCAAAAAATCAAGTTCCACCTTTACTTCAGCCAAGATATCCGGTAGAACTCCTTTTTCACAGCTAACCTTCGGAATATCAAATTCTACATCAAGAAGCATTGGAAAGAATCTAACACCATAAAGTAAATGTGCTACAGCAACAGCCCCTGCAGTAGAATATCTACCAAAATCACCTGCATCATGCCAGCCACCACAAACATCTACAGGGAAAGCATCCTCCCCGTAAACAGTTGCCTTCGTAAGATGACATGGCTCATGAAAATATTTACCAGCGTACTTTTTATCCATTCCATGTCCACAGCGAAGATAGTAAAAGCATTTGCAAACATCCTTCATAAGCTTATCAAATGCATTGTCTCCAACAAAAAAAGATGCACTAGAAACATCACCGGCAAGGATTTTGTATGTGCCCTGATTTGTAACCTGCGTAAAATCTGCTACATAAGTGTCCTCTCCTGAAATTTCATCTGTACCAAAATGGCTTACCTCACCTTTAAACACAGGATTTCCATTTGCATCAATTACCTGAAATTCTTCGGCTTTAAAATTAAGCACAGCCTTCTTTTTTGAGTCAGGCATAAACCCAACTTGATTAACAAATATTTTGTTCATTTTATTCCCCCATTTTATTTTTACGCCTTAATTGCCCAGCGCATTTTTGTAGATTTACTTCTTGGATTTATTCTGCATTCCTCGGCAGATGGTCTTATAACATCTGTAGAAACCTCAGAATATACCCCAAGCTTTGCCAATTCCTTAAATGATTTTTTTACTAATCTATCCTCTCCTGAGTGGAAAGTAAGTATTGCCACTCTTCCACCTGGCTTAAGCACACCTGGAAGCTTTTCCAGAAATGAATACAATACTTCGAATTCACTGTTAACGTCTATACGAAGCGCCTGGAAAACTCTGGCACAGGATTTCTTAATAGCCTGGTCCTTCTCATCCTTTGGCACCTTCCATAGAGCCTCTGATATAGCCTCTCTAAGGGCTGTTGTAGTATCCATAGGATTTCCCTTAGACATAAGAGTAAACACCTTGTGAGCGATTTCTTCTGCGTAAGGTTCATCAGAATTCTCAATCATCATTCCAACAAACTCTTCCTCTGTAATATTGTGAAGACGCTCAGCTGCACTGTCACCATGGTTGGGGTCTAAACGCAAATCCAACGGGCCGTCAATCTTATAAGAAAATCCACGTTCAGGATTATCTATTTGCATAGAAGATACACCAAGGTCGGCTAAGACAAAATCAAATTTTCCTGCCTCCTCAGCCACCTTATCAATGTTAGCAAAATTTATTAGTCTAAACTGAAAAATATCTTCGTCAAATCCGAATCCCCTAAGCCTTTCTACAGTCTTAGCAGATTCTATAGGGTCAACATCCAGTCCGTATATACAGCCCTGGCCCTGGAGCTGCTCTAGCATCTTTCTGGTATGACCACCATACCCAAGTGTACAGTCTAACCCTTGCTGTCCCGGCTGTATCTTAAGAAAATCCAGAATCTCCTGCACCATAATAGAAATATGCATTCCAGCTGGTGTAGAGCCCTTTGCAATAACATGCTCTATAGTGTCAGCATATTTTAAAGGATTATGCTCCTTATATTTTTCTTCGAACTTCTTTGGATACTTTCCAGAGTAATGTATTCTTCTTTTATGTTTCTTTTCTTCCATAATCACCTAACCAAAATTCTTTAATAGATTAGCAACAAGCTTTACGCAATCTGCTGCATCTGCTGAATAGCCGTCAGCATTAATCTCGTCCTTAAATGACTCATTGATGCAAGCGCCACCAATGATAATCTGAGCTCTACAGCCCTTTTCCTTGGCAAGCTTAACCACATCATCCATACGCATCATTGTAGTAGTCATTAGTGCGGACAAGCCGATGATATCAGCATCCACTTCAACTGCCTTATCTATAATCTCTGCAGCCGGTACATCCTTGCCTAAATCAATAACATTATAGCCATAATTTTTAAGCATCAATGCAACCAGATTCTTTCCAATATCGTGAATATCACCTTCCACTGTTGCAATTACAATAGTGCCCTTGGACTCAGAATCCTCTGATGCAAGCAGTGGTTCAATGTGCTTCATGCCTATTTCCATAGCATTGGCGCCAGCTATAAGCTGAGGCAGGAAATACTTCTTTTTATCGTACAAATCTCCTACCACATTGATTCCCTTTATAAGATGCTCCTCTATAATCACCTGAGGGTCCACACCGCTATCAAGCAGGCTTTGAATCTCGGTAACAATCTGTTCCTTCTTTCCCTTTACCACGCATTCTGCCACTGGACTTAGTTCAACTCCAGCATCCCCACCTGCTTCCTTGGCACCAGGCTTACTACCTGCGGCAGCGCCTACAGCCTGCTCCACTACAGGAAGTGATGCATATTTTTCCAGTGCCCCTGGCTTATTCATAAGTGTATCTGCCGCTGCAGCACAATACATAAGCATCTGCTGACTAGGGTTTGCAATAGCCATGGTAAGTCCCTTGCTAACTGCGATAGTAAGATATGTGGTATTTACAAAAGGACGATTTGGCATACCAAATGATATATTAGAAAGTCCACATACAGTTGGAAGGCCCAGCTCATTTTTACAGTATTCTATTGTTTCAAAGCATTGAAGACCTGCAGTGCCCTCTGCACCTACTGTCTGTACCAACACATCTACAACAGCATCCTCCTTGCGAAGGCCCATACTCTCAGCTGCTGTAAGAACAGTATTAATGTGCTGCTTCTTTTCATTAATATCC